>CAZLRQ010000006.1:0-17646 GCA_964562035.1 uncultured Rhodoferax sp.
GCACCATCTTGACGGCACCAGCGGCCATGTCGGTGAACATGTTCTCCAGCTTGGCGGCTTGTTGCTTGGCCAGTTTGGTGTGGCGGAATTTGCCGGCACGGTAGGTGGCAATTTCACGGGCCCGACGCTCGTCGGACATGACCATGAATTCGTCACCGGCCTGTGGTACTTCAGTCAGACCCTGAATTTCGACAGGAATCGACGGACCTGCGGTCTTGATCGCTTTGCCGTTCTCGTCCAGCATGGCGCGCACCCGGCCGTAGGTCGAGCCCGCCAGCACGATGTCACCTGTTTTGAGCGTACCGCTTTGCACCAGGACCGTCGCCACGGGGCCACGGCCTTTGTCCAATTGGGCTTCGATGACCAGACCCTTGGCCATGGCATCCACAGGCGCACGGAGTTCCAGCACCTCGGCCTGCAAGAGCACTTGCTCCAGCAGCTCATCGATACCCTGACCCGTTTTGGCCGACACCGGCACAAAGGGTGAGTCACCACCAAACTCCTCGGGCACAACCTCTTCCACCACCAGTTCGTTTTTCACGCGCTCCGGGTTGGCATCAGGTTTGTCAATTTTGTTGATCGCCACGACGAGAGGCACGCCGGCCGCTTTGGCGTGCTTGATCGCCTCGCGGGTTTGCGGCATCACGCCGTCATCAGCCGCCACCACCAAAATCACAATGTCAGTGGCCTTGGCACCGCGGGCACGCATGGCCGTGAAGGCCTCGTGGCCGGGGGTGTCCAGGAAAGAGATCATGCCGCGTGGTGTTTCCACGTGGTAGGCGCCAATGTGCTGGGTAATGCCGCCAGCCTCAGCCGACGCCACTTTGGCCCGGCGAATGTAATCCAGCAGCGAGGTTTTACCGTGGTCCACGTGACCCATCACGGTCACCACCGGTGCGCGCGGCAAGGACTCGGACTGCTGCTGCGACACCTCGTCGTCGGTGAACGCTTCCGGATCGTCCAGCGCAGCCACGATGGCTTTGTGCCCCATTTCTTCCACCACGATCATGGCGGTGTCCTGGTCCAGCGGCTGGTTGATGGTGACCATCTGACCCAGTTTCATCAAGTGCTTGATGACCTCGGAGGCCTTAACCGCCATCTTGTGGGCCAATTCGGCCACGGTGATGGTTTCTGGCACGTGAACTTCAATCACCCGCATTTCAACAGGTGCGGACTGCACATGGCTGTCATCGCGATCACGGTCATTGCTGCCACGACGACCACCCCGCGCTGGTGCGCGCCAGTTGGTGTTACGGCCTGCGCCCGGGGCAGTGGCGCCACGCGTTGGAATGGCTTTTTTCTTGGCCGGATCACCCGCCCAGCTGCTTGACAGCTTGGCCGACTTGACTTCCTTGCCGGCACCCGCAGGTGCAGCTGCGCCAGGCGCCGCAGGCGCACCCGGCTTGGCAGCTACAGTGCCTGCTGCAGGCTTATGCAGTGTGCCTTTGATGCCAGCTTTGGCAGCATCGGGCTTGACTTCTTCAGGCTTTTTGATGACGGGGGCCTTCTTGGCCGGTGACGACATCATCAAACGAATGGCGGCGGCCTCGGCCTCGGCCTTGCGACGGCGATCACCCAGATCGGCAGCACGCACGGAATCTTCTGCAGCGCGGGCCATCGAATCGGCCGCTGCTTTTTCGCTAGCGGCAATTTTGGCTTTCACCGCGGATTCGGCGCGCTCGGTCGCCTCAGCAGCTTTAGTGGCGGCGAGTTCGGCCGCATCCTGGGTTGATATTTCGGTCTGGGCTTGGGCCTGTTTGGCCTTCTCTGCGAGAGCCTCAGCCGCTGCAGCCTCAGCGGCGGCCTTTTCAGCCGCCTCACGCGCCAGGGCTTCCTGGGCTTCGCGCTGACGCCGGCGTTCGGCCAGCTCTTCTTCCTGGCGACGAATCAACTCAGCCTGACGGCTCGCTTCTTCTTCACGACGCGCCAGTTCAGCGGTGTCGATTTGCGGTGTGGTGTCCATGACCTGTTCCGACTCTGATGCCTCAACCGACACTTCCACGCCATCTTCACGGCGAACAAAAGTTCGCTTCTTGCGCACTTCCACCTGAATGGTGCGTGCCTTGCCGGTGGAGTCAGCCTGCTTGATTTCGCTGGTGGATTTTTTCACGAGCGTGATCTTTTTGCGCTCAGCGCTGGCAGTGCCGTGGCTGGCCTGGAGGTAGCTCAGCAGATGCTGTTTGTCAGCATCGGTAAGCTTGTCAGAAGCGGCGGACTTGGCCACTCCCGCCGACTTCAACTGCTCTAACAGTGTGTCGGTTGATTTTTTGAGTTCATTGGCAAACTCGGCGACGGTCGTACTGGACATTTGTTGGGTAACCTTAGTTTCGGCTTAACAAGCACCGCAGGCACTTGTTAGCCATCATTCAATCTTTTAGTTCATGGCCATTACTCTTGAGAAGCGGCGTCATTGGTAAACCAATGGGCGCGCGCTTTCATGATCAGGTCTTTGGCGTCTTCCGCAGACTGGCCGGTCATTTCCGTGAGTTCATCAACAGCCAGATCAGCCAGGTCGTCACGGGTGTGCACGCCGCCATCTGCCAGTTTGACAATCAGCTCGGGCGAGAGGCCTTCGAGGTCGCGCAATTCAAGCGATACCTCTTCGACATTCTCTTCATGCGCAATTTCCATGGTCAACAGCGCATCTTTGGCACGGTTACGCAACTCGTTTACCGTGTCTTCGTCAAAGCTCTCAATCTCAAGCATTTCTTCCAGTGGCACGTAGGCCACTTGCTCCAGACTGGTAAAGCCCTCAGCGATCAGCAGGTCGGCGATTTCTTCATCGACGTCCAGTTTCTCCATGAACAGCCGACGGCCGGAATCCGTCTCGTCAGCTTGCTTCTGAGCCGACTCGGCGGCATCCAGAATATTGATTTTCCAACCGGTGAGGTCAGACGCCAAGCGCACGTTCTGGCCGCCACGACCAATGGCAATGGCGAGATTTTCCTCGTCCACCACCACGTCCATCGCATGGCGCTCTTCGTCCACCACAATCGATGACACATTGGCGGGCGCCAAAGCACCAATCACGAACTGTGCGGGGTCTTCGCTCCACAGCACGATGTCAACGCGCTCGCCAGCGAGTTCGTTGGTCACGCCATTGACGCGGGTACCGCGAACACCAACGCAGGTCCCAATCGGATCAACGCGTTTGTCGTGCGATAGCACAGCAATCTTGGCGCGAGAACCTGGATCACGGGCGCATGACTTGATTTCAAGCAGACCTTGCTCGATTTCTGGCACTTCCTGACGGAACAACTCGACCATGAACTCTGGCGCCGAACGCGACAGAATGATGGGTGCGCCACGCAGCGTCAGGTCCACTTCCATGATCATGGCGCGAACCCGGTCACCTGTCCGCAGGTTTTCCTTCGGAATCATTTCACTGCGACGCAGGCGGCCTTCCACGCGACCGCTCTCGACAATGATGTCGCCCTTGTCCATGCGCTTGACGGTACCAACAAAAATCTTGTCACCGCGTGACATGAAATCGTTGAGCAACATCTCCCGCTCGGCATCACGAATTTTTTGCAGAATAACTTGCTTGGCAGCCATCGCGCCAATGCGGCCAATGGGCACGGACTCGACGGTTTCCTCGATGTACTCGTCCACCTCAATGTCGGGGATTTGCTCTTTGGCTTCAAACAGCAAAATTTCCTGATCAGGCAACTGCAGACCCGCCTCATCGGGAACCACGTGCCAACGGCGGAAGGTTTCGTAGTTACCGCTGTCGCGGTCCAGTGCGACACGGATATCCACATCGCCCTGGTGAATTTTCTTGGTTGCCTGCGCGAGCGCCGCCTCAACCGCGCCGAATACCACGTCAAGCTCGACGTTCTTCTCGCGTGAGATAGCTTCCACCAGCATTAACATTTCGCGATTCATGCCATGACTCTCCTGTTTCAATTCAAATTCGGTTCGATGTCGCCACTCGCACCCAAGCTTTCGCTGCGGCCCTTGAAGCTGACAATCGGCGCCAGACGCGACTCGCGCAGCTCATCCAGCGTGAAGCCCAGTGCCTGCAAAGGCGCTGGCACTCTTTTTTTGCTAATTCTTTGGCCCGGTTTGGCTGCGGGAGCGTCGCTCCAGACAATTTGCCAACCTGACGTACCGTCTTCAGCCTGAACGCGCTCCAGCGTTCCGCGAAATTTTTTGCGCAAGGGGCTCACCTGGCCCGCAGCCGCTGCACCCATCGGCGCCTTGAGCGTGATGTCAACCACATGACCGACAAAGCGCTCGAAGTCTTGTTGGTGACGCAGAGGCCGGTCAATGCCCGGCGATGACACTTCAAGACGCGCGTACTCAATATTGTCGACCTCAAGGGCAAACTGCAACTGGCGTGTGACTTTTTCACAATCTTCCACGGTGACAAATTGCTCGGCAGGCGCCCCTTCGACGGGAGGCACCCAAGGCAAGTCGATGGTGATACGCAGCAGTCCGCCCGCGGACCGCTCGATTTCCACGAGGTCATAGCCTAATCCGGCCACGATTTGTTCAACAATTTCCTTAAGCGCCACTTGTATCCAGTTGATGTGCAAAAACAATCGACCAAAAAAAACGGGCGGTAAATACCCGCCCGTATGGTCGTGAGCTTTGGATTGTAGCCTAAAACCGCCTGAAGTGCCTTGATTCTTAACGATTTATTGCGCTGCCGCCAGCAGTCGCCGGGTGTAGGGGTGCGTTGGGGTCTGCAAAACCGCGTTGGCCGGACCTGCTTCAATGATCTCGCCCTGTTGCATGACCATTACATGGTGTGCCATTGCCCTAATCACATCCACATCGTGGGTGATCAGCAAGTAACTCAAACCATATTCTCTTTGCAGGCGTTGCAGCAGTTGCAATACCTGCTTCTGGATGGTGACGTCCAGTGCACTGGTCGGCTCGTCCAGCACAAGCACGCGCGGGCGGATGATCAACGCGCGGGCAATCGCCAGGCGCTGGCGCTGGCCGCCTGAAAATTCATGGGGATATCGCTGCAAGAGCGCTGCCAGCTCGACCGCACCTACCTGATCCCCCAGGCCCACGTCCACCAAAGCCTGCTCGACCCGCAGGCGCCGCTGGGTTGCAGTGAGCTCCGGCTCGTGCACCAACAAGCCCTCCTCCACGATGCCTTCGACTGTCAGGCGAGGCGACAGAGAAGAAAACGGATCTTGAAAAACAACCTGGACGGCCCGTCGCATGGTTTTGTTGTGCGCGCCACTCAGACTCCACACCTGCCCGGTCACACTCAATTCACCACTGAAAGGTAACAGACCCAAGGCTGCCAAAGCCAAGGTCGACTTGCCAGAGCCAGATTCGCCGATGACGCCCAGAGTCTGACCGGGCGCCAGGCTGAAATCAGCACCTTTCACAGCGGTGAATTCGCCTTTTTTGAACCAACCCCGCAAGCCAGGCAAGGCCGTGGGGTAGCTCACATGCAAAGCACGCGCCTGCATCACCGGAGCGAGGTTTTCGGCGTTAGCCAACTCCACAACATCCCGGACGGGCCGGCTGTCAATCAAGCGGCGGGTGTAAGGGTGCTGTGGATGGGTGAATACGTCGGCCACCGCGCCTTGCTCCACGATGTGGCCGTTTTCCATGACGATGACGCGGTCGGCAAAGCGTCGCACCAGATTCAGATCGTGCGTGATCATGAGAACGGCCATGCCGTTTTTCTTTTGAAAATGCGCCAGCAAGTCAAGAATCTGGCCACGCAAAGTCACGTCCAGCGCCGTGGTGGGCTCATCGGCCAGCAGTAATTTGGGCTGACAGGCCAGCGCCATGGCAATCATCGCGCGCTGCCGCTGGCCGCCGCTCAACTGGTGCGGGTAGGCTCTGGCGCGGCGTGGCGCATCCTCGATGCCGGTCTCCGCTATGAGTTGAATAGCTGCCTGGGCAGACTGCATGCGGGCTAGACCCTGTTTTAGCTCCAAAACCTCGGCAATTTGATCGCCCACGGTGAACAGCGGGTTTAGCGCCGTCATGGGTTCCTGAAAAATCATCGAAATGTCTTGGCCGCGCAGACCGCGTAATGCGCGCTCGGGCATGGCCAGCAGGTCTTGGTCTCCGAAATAAGCCGTGCCCGAGAGGTCGGCGTTTTGCACCAGCCTCAGCAAACTCAAGGCCGTCACGGTTTTTCCAGAACCGGACTCGCCCACCAGCGCCAGCTTCTCGCCGGGATGAATGGCAAAGTTGATGCCGTGAACTACCTCGTGTCCGGCAAAGGCCACACGAAGCTGGCTGACTGTGAGCAAGGGCACTGCTTCGGTCATCGGTCGGCCTTACGGGGGTCAAGCGCATCACGCAGGGCATCGCCCATGAACGTGAGCAGCAGCAGCGTGATCACCAGAACACCAAATGTGGACAGTGAAATCCACCAGGCGTCGATGTTGTTTTTGCCTTGCGACAGCAATTCGCCCAGCGACGGGGTGCCGGGCGGCACACCCAGGCCCAAAAAGTCGAGCGACGTTAGCGCCAAGATCGCGCCGCTCATGCGAAATGGCAGGAATGTGACCACCGGCGTGAGGCTGTTGGGTAACAGGTGGCGGGTGATGATGTGCCAGTTGCTCACCCCCAGCGCCCGCGCCGCACGCACGTAATCCAGTTGCCGGTTGCGCAAGAATTCGGCGCGCACATAGTCCGACAAGCCCATCCAGCCAAACAGGCTCAGCAAAATCAGCAACAAAGACAGGCTGGGGGCGAACACCGCACTAAAGATGATCAACAGGTAAAGCTCCGGCATGGAACTCCAGATTTCAATGAAGCGCTGGAACGCCAGGTCAACTTTGCCACCAAAAAAGCCTTGCAAGGCGCCAGTCAAAACACCCAACAGGGTGCCGGTGAACGTCAGCGCCAGCGCAAACAGCACGCTCACCCGAAAACCGTAGATAAGCTGAGCTAGCAAATCGCGCCCACGGTCATCTGTGCCCAGCCAATTTTCCAGCGTGGGTGGCGAAGGATTGGGTTCCTTGGCAAAGTAGTTCAGGGTTTTGGGGCCGTAGCGGTTGGGCGCAAACACCGCCCAGTTGCTGCCCTCCTTCAGCTTTTGCGCAATGAAGGGGTCCAGGTAATCGGTTGGCGTCTCGAAATCGCCGCCGAACACCGTCTCGGGGTAATCCTTGAGCAAGGGGAAGTAGGTCGTCCCTTCATAGCGAACGATCAAGGGGCGGTCGTTCGACACCAGTTCAGCGGCCAGGCTCAGCAGCACCAGCACGCAAAAAGTCAGCAGGCTCCAGTACCCCAGACGGTTTTTCTTGAAGCGGAGCCAAGCGCGCTTGCCCGGGCTAAGACTGGGTTGCAGGGCCAGGGTTTCAGTCAAATTTGACACGCGGATCCACCCAGATGTAAGACAAATCAGACAGCAACTTGGTCACCAATCCGATCAAGGTGAAGAAATACAAGGTACCCAAGACCACCGGGTAGTCACGCCGGATGACACTCTCGTAGCTCAAAAGTCCCAGTCCATCCAGAGAAAACAAGGTCTCGATCAGCAACGAACCAGTGAAAAAAGCACCAATAAATGCGGCCGGGAAGCCGGTGATGATCGGAATCAGGGCATTGCGGAACACATGCTTCCACAGCACCTGCCGCTCGTTGAGCCCCTTGGCGCGTGCGGTGATGACGTACTGCTTGCGAATTTCCTCCAAGAACGCGTTCTTGGTCAGCATGGTGGTGACCGCAAAACTGCCTAGCACCATCGCCGTAACCGGCATGGCAATGTGCCAAAGGTAATCCACCACACGGGCGCCCCAAGACAACTCATCCCAATTGCTGGAAGTCAGCCCCCGCAGCGGAAACCATTGCAATTGGCCTCCAAAAATAACCAGCAACGCCACCCCCAGTACAAAGCCGGGTATGGCGTAGCCCACCAGCACCAACAGTGTGGTGATCAAGTCAAACCGCGACCCAGCGCGCACGGCTTTGGCCACGCCCAAAGGGACTGCAATCAGGTAACTGATGAAAAACGTCCACAGCCCCAGGCTGATGGAGACTGGCAGCTTTTCCCACAACAGTTGTGACACGTCCTTGTTTTGGAAGAAGCTCTTGCCCAGGTCAAACCGGGCAAACTGGCCCAGCATCTGAACAAAACGCTCGTGGGCGGGTTTGTCAAACCCATACAAGGCTTTGATCTGCTCCAAGCGTTTGGGGTCGACACCCTGCGCGCCACGATAGCTCAAGCCACCGCCTTCGGCGCTGGTGCCGGTCCCGGCTTTGGCTTCGGCCATGTACTGCTCTACTGGCCCCCCGGGCACAAACTGCACCACCATGAAGGTGATGAGCAACACGCCCAGCAGCGTAGGCACCATCAGCAGCAAGCGTTTAAGGATGTAAATCAGCATGGTTATTTGGCCCACCAGGTGTCGATGACCCAGCCTTCACCCGGCGCATAAGGCGGCATGGCGGGCGGTTGACCCAAGCGCCATTGGTTGTAAGCGAGCCGATGCGTGCCGGCAGTCCACTGCGGCACCAGCAGGTGACTGTGACTGATGACACGCTCCAAAGCACGGCAGGCAGGCAACAGGGCGGCTTTGGTTTTGGCACTGGTCATGCTCTTGATGAGCGAATCAACGGCCGGGCTTTTGATGCCGGACAGGTTGCCCGAGTCTTCCTGGTCAGCCGCGGCAGAGCCAAACATGTCTGCATATTCTTGTCCGGGGTTGTGAGTGCCGCCATAGGCCAGAGAGGTGATGTCAAATTCAAATTTCTGCAGGCGTTGCTGGTAGAGGGCGAAATCAACTGGACGAAATTTCAAGGCAATGCCCAGCTTTTCCAGGTTACGGGCCCAAGGGGTAACGACACGGGCGCTGCCTTCGTTGCTGTCCAGGTACTCCACCTCAAACGCTTGGCCTTGCGCGTTGCGCAAGACGCCGTCTTTAACCTCCCAGCCCGCAGACTTGAGCAGAGCCTGGGCTTGGCGCAGGTTGGCACGCAGTGATGAGTCACCATCGGTGCGCGGCGGCTGGGTCATGGGGCCGAAAGCGGCCGATGGCAGCACCTGACGCCAGGGCTCCAATAAAGCCAGTTCCTGGGGGCCTGGCATGCCACTGGCCTGGCAGTCGGTGTTGCCGAACAGGCCGTTGACCCGCTGGTAGGCGTTGTAAAACAGCTGCCGGTTCAACCACTCGTAGTCCAGCGCCAAGCCCAGCGCCTGGCGCACGCGCACATCTTTGAAATTCTCCCGACGGGTGTTGAGTACATAGCTCTGAAAACCTGACGGCAAGCGATGCTTGAACTCCTGCTTGACCAGCTCGCCGGAATCAAAACGCTTGCCTGTGACGCGCCGTGCCCAGTCACCCGCAGAAAAGAAACGCATCAGGTCGAACTCGCCGGCTTTAAGTGCCTCCAGACGCGCGGTGTTGTCTTTGTAAATCTTGACCGTGATCCGGTCGAAATTGTGACTGCCGCGTTTCACATTCAAGTCTTTGGCCCAGTAATCGGGGTCGCGCACATATGTAATGTCTTTGCCAAACCGGACCGGACCAATTTTGTAGGGGCCACTGCCAATGGGCACATCGGTCACGATCTGGTCAAACGGCTTGGCCTGCTTGTTATCTACCCCCCACTGGCGACTGAAGACAGGCAACCCACCGACCGTCAGGGGTAACTCCCGGTTGGGCTTTTTAAAGCGGTAACGCAGCGTGCGATCGTCCACAACATCCAGCCCGGCCACGTCTTCCAGTAAGCTCTTATAAGCGGGTGAGGTGTGCGGCCCCATCAAGGTGTCATAGCTGTGTTTGACGTCTTGCGCCAACACGGGGTCACCATTGTGAAATCGGGCCTGCGGTCGCAGCCGGAATGTGGCACTCAACCCATCCGCGCTCACGTCAACACCGCTCGCCAACAGGCCGTAACCAGAGCCTGTTTCATCCAGCGACCCTGTCAGCAGGGTGTCGAACATCAGGTTAGCCAAATAAGCGGGCGCGGAGCCCTTGATGGTGAACGGGTTGTATTTGTCAAAGGTGGACACCCGCAAGTTGCTGACCAGGCGCAGTTCCCCGCCCTTGGGTGCTGCGGGGTTGACATAGTCAAAGTGCGCGAAATCCGGGCCATATTTCAGGTCACCCCACAGCGCATAGCCATGGGCTGCCCAGGATGGCGCGCCCACGCCCATGAGCAAAAAAAACAGCAGACTTCGCATGCGACAATTCTGCATCAACTTTGCGCCACGGCTTTGTGTCGTGCGGCAAGCCCTGAGGAGCAGGCGCGTTGCCACGCAGCAGCCTGAGCAGGGCAAAGATTCACCTGATTTAACAAGAGGACGATATGGGATTCCTGACAGGAAAAAAACTACTGATTACGGGTGTGTTGTCAAACCGCTCCATTGCCTACGGCATTGCCAAAGCGTGCCATGAGCAGGGCGCTGAGCTGGCCTTCAGCTATGTGGGCGAGCGCTTCAAGGAGCGCATCACTGAATTTGCCGCAGACTTCAACTCGACCCTGATTTTTGACTGCGATGTGGGTGACGATGCCCAGATCGACAAGTTGTTCGCGGACTTGGCCGTGCACTGGCCGAAATTTGATGGTTTTGTGCACAGCATCGGTTACGCCCCGCGTGAAGCCATAGCCGGCAATTTCCTGGACGGATTGACCCGCGAGAATTTCCGGATCGCCCATGACATCAGCGCTTACAGCTTTCCTGCTATGGCCAAGGCCGCCCTGCCCTACCTCAATGAGAAATCGTCGTTGTTGACCTTGACCTACCTGGGCGGTGTGCGCGTGGTGCCCAGCTACAACACCATGGGTCTGGCCAAGGCGTCGCTGGAGTCATCAGTGCGTTACCTGGCTGACGCCATTGGCCCCCGCGGTATGCGCGTGAATGGCTTGAGCGCTGGTGCGATCAAGACCCTGGCCGCCAGCGGTATCAAGGACTTTGGTCGTTTGTTGGCCATTTCGGCCAATGCGTCACCTTTGCGCCGCAATGTGACCATTGAAGAAGTGGGCAATGTCGCGGCATTCCTGCTGAGCGACCTGGCCTCCGGCATGACGGGTCAGATCTCTTATGTCGACTGCGGCGTGAGCCAGACTGCGGTGGCGGTCGTCGAAACTCCAAAATCTTAATGAAATAAGCCTCTAGCCCTTATAAATAAAGGGCTAGAGGCTATTTTTTAATAGCAATCTGCGTTATTCCTTGACGCAATCTGCGTAATAGTGAACCTGGCCATCAGCGCCATGCTCTTCCACCAAGCCGTGGATGTCGGTTTCAAATCCTGGGCATTGCGCGTTGAACTCGCGTGAAAACTTCAGGTAATCCACGATTTTCTTGTTGAACACTTCACCGGGAATCAGCAACGGAATGCCCGGTGGGTACGGTGTCACCAGACCCACGGTGATGCGCCCTTCCAAGTCGTCAATGGCCACGCGCTCTGTCTTGCGCAAGGCAATGTGAGCGTAGGCGTCGCTTGGTTTCATGGCGGGTGTCAAGTCGCTCAAATACATGTCTGTGGTCAGACGCGCAATGTCGTATTTGGCGTACAGCTGGTGCAAATGCTGGCACAGGTCCGCCAGACCCATGTTTTCATACTTCGGATGCTTTTGGCAAAACTCCGGCAGGATGCGCCACATGGGTTGGTTCTTGGCGTAGTCGTCCTTGAACTGCTGCAACGCGGTCAACATGCTGTTCCAGCGGCCTTTGGTGATGCCGATGGTGAACATGATGAAAAAGCTGTACAGCCCTGTTTTCTCCACCACCACGCCGTGCTCCGCCAAAAATTTGGTCACGATGCTGGCCGGAATACCGGTTTTGGCAAACTTGCCATTCAAGTCCATGCCCGGCGTCACCACGGTGGACTTGATGGGGTCGAGCATGTTGAAGCCAGCGGCCATCTTGCCAAAACCATGCCAGTTCACGCCAGCCTTGGCCTTGGGCGACTCGCCTTTGATGATCCAGTTGTCGGCGCGGCCAATGCCCTCCTCCACCAGCTTGTCCGGTCCCCAGACCTTGAACCACCAGTCGTCGCCGTACTCGTCGTCAACCTTGCGCATGGCGCGGCGGAAGTCCAGCGCCTCGGCAATGCTTTCCTCCACCAAGGCGGTGCCGCCGGGTGGTTCCATCATGGCCGCCGCCACATCGCAGCTGGCAATGATGCTGTACTGCGGGCTGGTACTGGTGTGCATCAGGTAGGCTTCATTGAACAAGTGCTTGTCCAGCTTGACCGTTTGCGAATCTTGCACCAGCACATGGCTGGCCTGGCTGATACCAGCAAGAAGCTTGTGAATGGACTGCGTGGCGTACACCATGGCGTGCTTGGGGCGCGCACGCCGCTTGCCCATCGAGTGGTAAGTGCCGTAAAACGAGTGAAATGCCGCGTGCGGCAACCAAGCCTCGTCGAAGTGGATGTTTTCCACGTAGCCGTCCAGCATGTTTTTGACGGTCTCTGTGTTGTAGAGCACGCCGTCGTAGGTGGACTGCGTCAGTGTGAGTACCCGCGGCTTGATGGTGCTGACATCAACGTCTTTCAGATGTTCACGAATCAAGGGATTGGCGTTGATTTTGGCCTTGATGGCAGCGGGTTCAAATTCACTCTTGGGGATGGGCCCAATGATGCCGAAGTGATTGCGTGTGGGTTTCAAAAACACGGGAATCGCCCCGGTCATGATGATGGCGTGCAAAATGGATTTGTGGCAATTGCGGTCCACCACCACCACATCATTGGGCGCTACGGTGTGGTGCCACACCATTTTGTTGCTGGTGCTGGTGCCGTTGGTCACAAAAAAGCAATGGTCGGCGTTGAAAATTCTCGCGGCATTGCGCTCGCTTTTTCCGATGGCACCATCGTGGTCCAGTAACTGGCCGAGTTCTTCAACCGCATTGCACACGTCAGCACGCAGCATGTTCTCACCATAAAACTGGTGGTACATCTGGCCGACCGGGCTTTTCAAAAAGGCCACGCCACCCGAGTGACCGGGACAATGCCACGAGTAAGAACCGTTGTCGGCGTAGTCCAGCAACGCCTTGAAAAATGGCGGTTGCACGCCTTCCAGGTAGCTTTTGGCCTCGCGAATGATGTGGCGCGCCACAAACTCGGGCGTGTCTTCGAACATGTGGATGAAGCCATGCAACTCGCGCAGAATGTCATTGGGCAAATGACGTGAAGTTTTGGTTTCACCGTAGATGTAGATTGGCACATCCAGATTTTTACGGCGCACCTCTTCAATGAAGTGCCGCAGATTGAGCACGGCGGGGTCCAGATCCGGACCGGGCGTGAACTCTTCGTCGTCAATCGACAAAATGAACGCGCTGGCACGGCTTTGCTGCTGCGCGAACTGGCTTAAATCCCCATAACTGGTAACCCCGAGTACCTCAAAACCTTCTGATTCAATGGCTTGTGCCAAGGCCCGGATACCAAGGCCAGAGGTGTTCTCTGAGCGGAAATCTTCGTCGATGATGACGATGGGAAAGCGAAACTTCATGGGGAACTCCAGCGGCTCGGGAAAATAAACAGAATTAGGCGCGAAGTGTAAGGACTAATGATGTCAATCCTTTTGCGCAACAGCCCATTTGGACCAGAATGTCGTGAGCAAAACACACACGAAAGAATAAATATGACCGAGTCAACCTTATGGTGGGTGCTTGCCGGGTCGGTTGTTGCAGTTGAGTTGATGACGGGCACCTTTTATCTGCTCATGGTTTCATTCGGGTTTGTGGCGGCTGCGCTGGCGGCGCACGCAGGCATTGGCATTCCTGGGCAACTAATGGTTGCGGCCATCTTTGCTGCTGGGTCGGTCCTGGTGGGCCGTCGTTACCGGAAAAAAATCCCTGCAGGTCTAGGCATGGGCGAAGCCACTGATGGAGGCCTTGACTTGGGGGCCTTCGTGCAGGTCGACACCTGGCGACCGGACGGAACCAGCACAGTCAAATACCGCGGCGCAAACTGGGAAGCGGGTCTCGCTGACGGCGAGACGCCCGGTATTGGTACTTATCGCATCGTCAAAGTCGTCGGCAGCCGGCTGATTCTTAAAAATGCTGTCAAGACTCAAACCAACTAACGGGAATATTCAATGGAAATTTCAATCATCTTGTTAATCATTGCGGTGATATTCATCACCCAGTCCATCAAAGTGGTGCCTCAGCAGCACGCCTGGGTGGTGGAGCGACTGGGAAAATACAACGGCACGTTATTGCCTGGTTTGAATTTTCTGGTGCCATTCGTGGACAAGGTGGCCTACAAGCACCTGCTCAAAGAAGTGCCGCTGGACATTCCAAGCCAAGTCTGCATCACGCGGGACAACACGCAATTGCAAGTGGATGGAATTCTTTATTTCCAGGTGACGGATGCCATGCGCGCCAGTTATGGCTCCAGCAACTACATCATGGCAATTTCCCAACTGGCGCAGACTTCGTTGCGTTCGGTCATTGGCAAACTCGAACTTGACAAAACCTTTGAGGAGCGCGACATCATCAACGCCCAAGTGGTGCAGGCCATTGATGAGGCCGCACTGAATTGGGGCGTTAAGGTGCTGCGCTATGAAATCAAGGACTTGACGCCACCCAAAGAAATTTTGCACGCCATGCAGCAGCAAATTACGGCAGAGCGCGAAAAGCGTGCTTTGATCGCGGCCTCCGAAGGTCGACGCCAGGAGCAAATCAATATTGCCACCGGTGAACGTGAGGCCTTCATTGCCCGGTCGGAAGGCGAGAAACAAGCCGTCATCAACAAGGCGCAAGGCGATGCTGAGTCAATTTTGGCAGTGGCACAAGCCACGGCGCAAGCTATCGAGCGCATTGCCGTCGCGATTAACCAGCCGGGTGGTGCGGAAGCCGTTCAGCTTAAGGTTGCTGAAAAAGCTGTGAATGCCT
This sequence comes from uncultured Rhodoferax sp., assembly GCA_964562035.1. Classification (GTDB taxonomy): domain Bacteria; phylum Pseudomonadota; class Gammaproteobacteria; order Burkholderiales; family Burkholderiaceae_C; genus Rhodoferax. The sequence goes on from CAZLRQ010000006.1 coordinate 14,777, forward strand.
ATGCCCAAGTGGCAGCCGACGCGACAACCACCTTGATTGTTCCCAGCAACATGACCGAAGTGTCTGCCTTGATTTCTTCGGCTATGAAGATGGTTCAAACACAAAAGTAATCGACATAAAAGCAAAACCCCGTATCGCTTAACCGATACGGGGTTTTCTGTTTTAGTGGCGGATCAGGCGGGATTCGAACCCGCGGAGGGTTTTACCCCTCGCACGCTTTCCAGGCGTGTGACTTAAACCGCTCATCCACCGATCCACTAAGCTCATTATTTTAGCCGAGCGATCACCCAATTCGAAGCCAGCGGTCTGACTGCATGTAAAAAAAGAACTGTTATGTTTCGATAAGGCGTAAAAAAGGGGAGCGTCCTTAGCGGACCTCCCCATTTTTTAGCCACAACCCTGATGAGCAGGACGGTGGCTGAGGCGTGTCTTTATCAGCGGATCACAGCCAGAGTCGTCAACTGACCACCCTTGATCGTTTTCAGCGTCAGAGCACCGTTCTTGATGTCACCTTTTTCATCAAAGGTCACTGGGCCGGTAACGCCCTTGTAGTCAGTGGTTGCAGCCAACACGGGCAGGTATTTGGCTGGGTCAATGGAGTCAGCCTTGACCATCGCAGCCACCATGATGTTTACAGCGTCGTAGACGTAAGGCGCGTAAACCTGGACATCCGAGTTGAACTTGGCTTTGAACTTGGTCTTGAACTCTTCCATGCCCGCTTTGGCTTCGCCTTCCACGCCACCCGCTTCAGCGCAGTACACCTGGTCGTCAGCGATGGCGTCGCCACCGAGTTTGACCAGCTCTGTGGAGCAAATGCCGTCACCGCCCATGAACTTGGCTTTGATACCCAGCGATTTCATTTGCTTGAGCATGGGGCCGGCAACAGCGTCCATACCACCGAAGAACACGACATCAGGCTTCTTGCCTTTGATGGTGGTCAAGATGGAATTGAAGTCGGTGGCTTTGTCGGTGGTGAATTCCTTGGCAACCACTTTTCCGCCAGCGGCTTCAACGGCTTTGCTGAACTCTTCAGCCACGCCTTGGCCGTAAGCCGTACGGTCGTCAATCACAGCGATGGATTTGCCTTTGAGTTCGGTGACAGCGTAACGGCCCAAGGTACCACCCAGCTGGGTGTCATCAGCCACCATGCGGAACGTGGTTTTGAAACCTTGGCGTGTGTATTTGGGGTTGGTCGCCGATGGGGAAACCTGGGGAATACCAGCATCGCTGTAAATTTTGGATGCAGGAATGGTGGTGCCGGAGTTCAAATGGCCAACCACACCAGCAACTTTGGCATCAACCAGTTTTTGGGCGACTGCGGTGCCTTGCTTGGGGTCTGCAGCATCATCTTCAGCCATCAGTTCCAAAGTGACCTTGTTGCCGCCGATCATGACACCCGCAGCATTCAGTTCTTCGATCGCGAGGCGAGCGCCGTTTTCATTGTCTTTGCCCAAGTGGGCGATGGCACCGCTGGTGGGGCCGACATGCCCGATTTTGACAACGGAAGCTGACGGCGCAGGGGCCGCAACAGGTGCGGCAACCGGGGCGGCTGCCTCTTCTTTTTTACCGCAGGCGACCAACAGGGTTGCAGCTGCCAAAACCGTCAAAGTACTTTTCACTTTGAAATGCATAAAAACTCCAAGTTAATAAATCAAGAACACACCAATGTGAACATATGAAGTTCCACACGCTACACGATAACGCAATTTCCGAGCCATCAGCATAGGGAAGACACCAACTTTGACCCGTAATGCACCATGACTTTGGCTAATGGGCGACCGGCTTTGAACGCATGGCCTCCGCAACGGCTTGCTTAACCATGACTTCCAGCTCTTGTCGCAAATTGGCGCGTAAAACCTGCATTTGTGCGGCCACCGTCGAACTCACCAATGCGCTCGTTTCCAATAACAGTCTGTTTTCAAGCAGGCCCTCGACGCTCTGCAGCACGGTGTGACTCAGTGCTTCAAATTCAGGCGTTGCAGCAGCTTGCGCAGCGGCCAACTCAGAGGGTTGCACCACTTCGGTCAAAGTTGGCAAAAAACGCGGCAGATTTCGTGGCGGCGTGTTCATGTTGTGTTTGCCTTTAAAGCCAAGTCATGGCGAACGATACTGAAGCCCAAGTCCGTATATTGTTTCCAACGACGACGCGCCAACTGGCGGTCTTCGTCGTCCAGAGTGACCACCTCAATGACCCGCTCAAACTGCTCAAAACCCGCGGGCAGGTGCTGCCCCAAGTTGACCAACACCTGCCGATGCGGCGCCAACTCGGCTGAAGCGGCCAAGATCACGGGCGTGGCGGCCACCACATGGGGGTCTGCACCCATTTCGCAGTGCGGCACAAAGTCAGTGGGCCCCAGCGACCACAGGTCAGCGTCAAGTTGTCGCAGGGTGGTGGGGGCACCGGTGACCACGACCTTGGCGCCGCTGCCCACGGCTTTGCGCAACAGGCGGCAAACGTAGGCAACCCGGTCAGGTGCATTAAAGTGAAAAGCGATGTCTGTCACAGCTTCAGTATCTGCTTACTTGGCGGTCGTCAGCAGGTACTCCAGCAGCAGCGGCACCGGCCGTCCAGTGGCGCCTTTGGCCGCACCACTTTTCCAGGCCGTGCCGGCAATATCCAGGTGAGCCCAGGGAAACTTGCTGGTGAAGCGCTGCAGAAATTTGGCAGCCGTGACCGCTCCGCCCGCCCGCCCTGCCACGTTGGCGACGTCGGCAAAGCTGGTTTTGAGACCTTCGGCGTAGTCATCGTCCAGCGGCATGCGCCAGCACAAGTCCGCTGAAGCCTCGCCCGCCGCAGTCAGCGCGCTGGCCAGCGCCTCATCACTGGAAAAAAGGCCACTTCGCACACCACCCAAGGCCACCACGCAAGC
>CAZLRQ010000006.1:17746-25353 GCA_964562035.1 uncultured Rhodoferax sp.
GGCTTGATGGAAATACCGCCACTGTCAAAGGTGATGCCCTTGCCGACCAGAACCACTGGCGCGGCCGTCTTGGCCGCACCTTGGTAGCGCAAAACAATGAACTTCAGTGGTTCGTCGGACCCTTGGGCCACCGCCATGAACGCGCCCATCTTGAGCTTGGCCACGTCTTTCGGCCCATGCACCTCGCAGAACACGTTGGGCAGCTTGGCCAAGTCGCGGGCCGCACCGGCCAGCAGCGTGGGCGTGGCGAAATTGGCCGGCCGGTTGGCCCATTCTTTAGCGAGTTCAATGCCGGCTACGGCCGCTACCGTTTGTTCAAAAATGCCTTGGTGGGCTAAGGCATGAGGCAAGCCCATGACGACCCGCTGAATCGTCCGGCCCTCGGGCTTTGACTTGGTGGTGGTGAAAACATAGCTGGCGTCGGCCACTGCCGTGACGGCGGCACGCAAGCCAGCGTCTGAGGGCTGCTCGGCAAAACAAACAAGAACCTTCTTCAATTTGCCGAATTTAGCGGCCGCGACAGCAGCCAAAACGGCCTGCCGGACCTCCTTGGCAGCACCTGTACCAGCATGCGCCAACACAGTGCGAGCGCTTGCGATACCACCGGCACGGTACATGGTCAGCAGCTTGCCCGCTTTGGACTCCAGGTCGCCCGCCTTCAGCGCTTGCCCAGCCAGCAAGGACACGGGATCTTTGCCGGGCTTGAAATTCTGGGTGATCAGCACGACCAACGCGTCGTGTTTTTCCAGGGCCGCGCCCGCAAGGTCCAGCGTCTTGAGTTCAAAGTTCATAATTCAGGTTTTCCTATCGTTGATGACAGCGCTTGCCAGGCCACCACTTGAGCACCGCCTGCACCGCAAACACGTCGCTCATGTTATTCCATTCCACTATCCGCAAGGAGCTGTCGCGCAGTTTCGGGGCGACCCTGATTGTGTTGGCCACCGTCGTGATGACCATGACGCTGATCCGCACATTGGGCCGGGCCACGCGCGGCGTGTTTAACCCGTCTGACGTGATGCTGGTCATGGGCTACACCGTGTTGGCTTACATGCCAACCATTTTGACGATGAGTCTTTTCATCGCCTGCATTGCCACCCTGTCACGCATGTACCGCGACAGTGAAATGGTGATCTGGTTCACCAGTGGTCGTGGCCTTTTTACGCTGCTGGGGCCGGTTTTGCGTTTTTCATGGCCCATTCTTTTGGCGGTGGCGGCCCTGGCCTTGTTGGTCTTGCCCTGGTCCAAGCAGCAAGTGGACAACATGAAAGATCAGTACGAGCGGCGCGGTGACATAGAGCGTATTCAACCCGGGCAATTTCAGGAATCGGCGGGTGGTAACCGGGTGTTTTTTGTCGAGAAAAATGTCGGGGCAGACCAAGCTGGCAGCAACGTTTTCATTGCCACCCAGGAGCGCGGCAAAGAAACCATCACCTCCGCCCGTCAAGGGCGCTTGGAAATTGTGGGCAACGATCGTTTTTTGATTCTCAAAAATGGCCAGCGTCTGGAAAGTACGCCCGGCCAGATTGAACTGAAGGTCAGTGAATTTGAGGAGTACGGCACCAAAGTGGACGCACAAGTGCTGGGCCCGCAAGACCTCTCGGGGGCAACCACCCGCCCCACATTGGAGCTGCTCAACAACTTGACGCTGGCCAACCAGGCCGAGCTGTCCTGGCGCTTCGGTCTGATTTTGGCGGCCTTCAACTTCATGGTGATTGGCGTGGCCGTTTCCAGCGCCAACCCGCGTGTGGGTCGCAGTGGCAACCTGGTTTTTGCCCTGTTTGTGTTTGTGATTTATTACAACTTGCTGAGCCTGGGCCAGAGCTGGATTGCCTCTGGCAAATACTCCTTCGCTGGTGTTTTGCTTGCCTTGCACGGTGGCGCCCTGCTTTTTGGCAGCTTCTGGCTGGCCAAGGGCCACAACAACTGGCATTGGCGCAACCTCAAGCGTCGCCCGGCAGCGGCCCCAGCCCTTTGAGAAAGTTCGTACCTTGAAAACCATTCGGCGTCTGATTTACGGCGAGGTCCTGGGCTCTGTGGCGTTTGTCACGCTGGGTTTCCTGGCACTTTTTTTCTTTTTTGACTTTGTCGAGGAAATTCAGGCGCTGAGTCTGTACGCGGCCACTGGCTACAAGTTGGTGCATGCACTGACCTTTGTGGCGCTGCTCCTGCCCAGTCATCTGTACGAACTGATGCCCATTTCAGTGTTGATTGGCACCATCATCGTCATGGCCCGGTTGGCCCAAAGCTCCGAGTTCACCATTTTGCGAACCAGTGGCCTGGGGCCTTGGCGCGCCCTGCGCACGCTGCTGGTCATGGGCATGGGGTTTGTGGTCATCACCTTCGCCATTGGAGACTATCTGGCCCCCGTGGCGGACCGCACGGCACAGCTTTTGAAGGCGCGCTACCAAGGCAATATTTCTGTAGGGCAAACCGGTGCCTGGCTCAAAGAACGCCAAGACTACGCGCAGTTTTCTGTCAATGTCAGCGCCCTGGACGCTGACGGCAGCATGCGCGGGGTGCGTATTTTTGAATTTAACAACCAGGGTTTTCTGGTTTCCACCGTACAAGCTAAGTCGGCCGATTTTGATGAAAGCGACGCCTGGACGCTGCGTCAGGTTACCCGCACCGAGTTCTCTCAGCGTGGGGCCGACACCGCGCGCATGGCGCGCTCAAGCCTTGAGAGCTTCCGGTGGCCCAGCGCCATCAGCGCCGAGATGGTGTCTGCCGCGCTGCTCAAGCCGGACCGCATGAGCACGATCGACCTGTTTCAGTACATCCGGCACCTGCAGGCCAACGAGCAAACGGCGCAGCGCTATGAAATTGAATTTTGGAAAAAAGTGTTTTACCCGTTGAGCTGTCTGGTCATGGTGGTGCTGGCCCTGCCCTTTGCCTACCTGCACTTTCGCTCGGGCGGCATAGCGGGCTATGTGTTTGGCGGTGTCATGGCCGGCATCAGTTTTTTCATGCTGAACAACGTGTTTGGCTACATCGGCAACCTGCAAAATTGGCAACCCTGGCTGGCAGCCGCCTTGCCGGGCCTGATTTACTCCGTGCTGTCACTCACCGCCTTTGGCTGGCTTGTTTTAAGAAGATAAACGCAACATGACCACACCGACAACTTCCGCCAATGCATTGACACAGCGCGGTACCGTGCTGTTTGCCCACGGCTCACGCGACCCCCTGTGGCGCAAACCCATGGAGGCGGTAGCCCAACGGGTCTCGCAAATTGCGCCCACTGAACCCGTGCGCTGCGCCTACCTGGAACTCACCACGCCCGATCTGGCCACCAGCGTGGCCGAATTGGTCGCGCTGGGCGTGACCGCCATTGCGGTGGTGCCCCTGTTTTTGGGCGTGGGCAAACACGCCCGCGAAGACTTGCCCCTGTTGATGGAAGCACTGCAAATCAGCCACCCCCAAGTCAGCTTTGACCTGAAACCCGCCGTGGGCGAAGACCCGCAGATGATTGAGCTGATGGCCCGGATTGCCCTGGCCCGGTAACTTCATGAACCTGCACCAGTTCCGTTTTGTTCAAGAAGCCGTCCGCCGCAACCTCAACCTGACCGAGGCGGCCAAGGCGCTGCACACCTCGCAGCCGGGCGTTTCCAAAGCCATCATTGAGCTGGAAGAAGAACTCGGCATCGAGATTTTTGCCCGCCATGGCAAACGCCTCAAGCGCGTGACCGAGCCCGGGCAGCATGTACTCAAAAGTATTGAACTCATCATGCGGGAGGTCGGCAACCTCAAGCGCATTGGTGAGCAGTACAGCGCTGAAGACAGCGGCACCCTGTCCATTGCCACCACGCACACCCAGGCGCGCTATGTGTTGCCAGAGCCGGTGGCCAAACTGCGCTTTGCCTACCCCAAGGTCAATATCAGCCTGCATCAGGGCTCGCCCGACCAGGTGGCCCGCATGCTGATTGACGAAGTGGCTGAAATCGGCATTGCGACCGAGTCGCTCTCCAACTACGAAGAGTTGGTGACCCTGCCCTGCTACGAATGGCAGCATGTGCTGGTCTTGCCTGTGGGGCATCCGCTGTGCCTCAAAGACAACCTGACGCTGGAAGACATTGCCCAGGAACCGCTGATCACCTACCACCCCTCTTACACCGGGCGCACCAAAATTGACCACGCCTTTGCACTGCGCAAGCTGGAGCCCCGCATTGCCCTGGAAGCCATTGACTCTGACGTGATCAAGACCTACGTGCGCCTGGGCCTGGGCGTGGGCATTGCGGCTGAAATGTCAGTGCTGGACGTGGTGGCGGAGGGCGCCAAGAGCGACCTGGTGGTGCGCCCTGCGGGCGCCCTGTTTGGCCAGAACGTGACGCGCGTGGCCTTCAAACGCGGCGCTTACCTGCGAAACTTTGTTTATAAATTTGCCGAAACATTGAGCCCCCGTCTCGGCCGGGACCTGGTGGCCCGCGCCATGTCGGGACATGTGGATGACTATGAGCTTTAACACCATGCATACCCCTTCCATTCAAACCAAACTGCCCGCTGTGGGCACCACCATCTTCACCGTCATGTCCACGCTGGCCGCCGAAAAAAACGCGGTCAACCTGGGCCAGGGCTTTCCAGACTTCAATTGCGACCCGCACCTGGTGGAGGTCGTCACCCAGGCCATGCAGCAGGGCCGCAACCAGTACCCGCCCATGGCCGGTGTGGCGGAGTTGCGCGCTGCCGTAGCGGCCAAAATCAGCGCGCTGCATGGTCGCGACTACCGGGCGGCTGACGAAATCACCATCACAGCCGGCGCCACGCAAGCCATCATCACCATCATTCTGGCCGTGGTGCATGCCGGTGACGAAGTGATTGTGCTGGAGCCGTGCTACGACAGCTATGTGCCCAACATTGAGCTGGCAGGCGGTGTGCCAGTGCGCGTGCCGTTGACGCCGGGTACTTTCCGCCCTGATTTCATTAAGATTGCCGCTGCCATTACACCCAAGACGCGCGCCATCATCATCAACTCGCCCCACAACCCCAGCGGCACGGTGTGGACGCGCGACGAAATGCTGCGCCTGCAAGAGATTTTGGCCCCCACCGATGTGCTGCTCATCAGTGACGAGGTCTATGAACACATGGTGTTTGATGGCCAACAGCACCAAAGTGCGTCGCGCTTTGCCGGCCTGGCCGCGCGTGCGTTCATCGTCTCAAGCTTCGGCAAAACCTACCATGTGACCGGCTGGAAAGTCGGCTATGTGGCCGCGCCCGCCGCCCTGACCGCTGAATTCCGCAAGGTCCACCAGTTCAACGTCTTCACGGTCAACACGCCCGTGCAATACGGCTTGGCACAGTACATGGCCAACCCGGCGCCCTACCTGGAACTGGGTGCCTTTTACCAGCGCAAGCGCGACCTGTTTCGCGCGGGGCTGCAGCACACGCGCTTCAAGCTGCTGCCCAGCGAGGGCACCTACTTTCAGTGCGTGGACATCTCGCGCGTCAGCGACTTGCCCGAGGCCGAGTTCTGCCAATGGCTCACCACCGAAATGGGTGTGGCCGCCATTCCGCTGTCGGCGTTTTATGGCAACGGGTTCGACCAGCGGGTGGTTCGTTTTTGTTTTGCCAAGAAAGACGAGACCTTGAACCTGGCGCTGGAGCGCTTGAGTTCACTATAAATAGTGGAGCTACTAGTGCTTACTGCATAAGGGCTAGAGGCCAATTTGGCTTAAAAATACCATTGGGGACTGTGGGCCGGCTCATGGCGCGTTAGCATCGCGCTTTGCTTATCAAAGGGGCGCCCGCCATGACCCGTACCGCCAAATTCATCGCGCTCTCAGCGTTGTCATTCGCGCTCACCGCGCCCCTTGCGCAGGCCCAGAGCGTGCGCGCCGAGGTGGTGGCGTCCAGGCTGCAAAACCCCTGGGCGGTGGCATTTTTGCCCGAAGGCCGTTTTTTGGTCACCGAGCGGCCGGGGCGCTTGCGGGTGATTGAAGCCAATGGCCAGGTGGGCGAACCGGTGCAGGGCGTGCCTGACGTGGTGGCCCAGGGCCAGGGCGGCTTGCTGGATGTGCTGCTGGACGCCGACTTTGCCCGCAACCGCACCCTGTTTTTTTGCTTCTCCGAGCCCGGCTCGGGGGGCAACAGCACCGCGCTGGCCCGCGCGCAACTGTCCACCGACCGCACCCGGCTGGACAACCTCAAGGTCATCTTCAGCCAAAAGCCCAAGGTCGCCAGCAGCGCCCACTTTGGCTGCCGCATTGTGGAGGGCCAGTCGGCGGGCAAACCCGACGGCCTGCTATTTCTCACATTAGGCGACCGCTACAGCCGCCTGCATGACGCCCAAACCCTCAACACCCACCACGGCAAAGTCGTCAGAATCCACAAAGACGGCCGTGTGCCCGCCGACAACCCCTTTATAAGCCGCGCCGGCGCGTTGCCAGAAATCTGGTCCTACGGCCACCGCAACCCGCAAGGCGCCACCCTGTCACCCGACGGCACGCTGTGGACCCACGAACACGGTCCCCAAGGCGGCGACGAACTCAACCGCCCTCAAGCTGGCCGCAACTACGGCTGGCCAGTCATCACCTATGGCGAGAGCTACGGCGGCGGCAGAATCGGCCAAGGCCTCACCGCCCAAGCGGGCATGGAGCAACCGGTGCACTACTGGGTGCCGTCTATTGCGCCCTCGGGCATGGCTTTTTTAAACAGCGAGCGCTATGGCCGCGCCTGGGTGGGCAACCTGTTTGTCGGCTCACTCAAATTCGGCTACCTGAACCGCATTGAGCTCAGCCAACCCTTTGGCGGCCAAGTTGTGCGTGAACACAAGCTGCTTGACGACCTGGGCCAGCGCATACGCGATGTCCGACAGGGCCCCGACGGCTGGCTTTACCTGGTGACCGACAGCACGCGGGGCCAGTTGATCCGGGTGCTGGCGCGCTGACGCCTCTCTTCACTGAAAAATTTGTTGATTTGCGCTTTCGCAAATACCCATTTCGGCTTGTCCTTAGCATCAATTTCCGTTGTGCAAATGTCAAACCAGGAAAGTGGGGTCACCATGAAAAACTTATTTATCTATCCTTTGTTATCAGGTCTTTTGCTCATTTCACCAGCAACGCTGGTCTATGCGCAGACCGACACCCCGGCTGCCGTGCCGCTGACGCGTGAACAAGTCAAAAGAGAGCGTGACGAGTTCATCCGCACGCATCGATATGACCCAATTTCCGAGAACTGGGTGCTGAAAGAAGGCATGGAACCGCCCAAGAGCATGAAAACGCGGGCCGAAGTGAAGGCCGAGCGTGATGCATTTCTGCGCAGCCATCGTTACGACCAGGTGAGCGAGATGTGGGTGCCCATCGAAAAACAGCGCGACAGAAGCACCTTGACGCGAGCACAGGTTCGCGAAGAGACCCGCCAGTTTCTCCGCACGCACAGCTGGGACCCCGTGAAAGACACTTGGGTCGCCAAACCCATGATGAAGAAGTAAGCCTTGGCAGGCCAGCGTCACCCCAACTGTGCCCAAGCCTTCTCCAGTCGCTTGACACTCACCGGTTGGGGCGTGCGCAGTTCTTGCGCGAAAAAGCTGACGCGAAGTTCTTCCAGCAACCAGCGAAACTCTTGCATGCGCTCGTCGCTCACGCCTTTGCGCTCGGCCACCAGGCGCCAGTAGCGCT
>CAZLRQ010000007.1:0-25242 GCA_964562035.1 uncultured Rhodoferax sp.
ATGAGCCCGGCCGCGGCAGCGGCGGCCACGGGCTTGGCCACGGCGGCGGCTTTTTCTGCGGCTTCTTCCACTTCAGCCGCCATCTCGGAAATGGTCTTGCTGGCGGCGCTGGCTTTTTCAGTGACCTTGTGCACGCTGGAGGCCACGGTGTCAGCCGCCTTGAGTTTGAAGGCGTTGGCCACATCGCCCATGTTGAAGTTCATGCCCTTGAGGGTGGCCAGCGTCATTTTTTGCACCTCCAGCGCCTGCACGGTGGCACCCAATGCCTTGGAGTTCTGGTCCAGCCAAAAGTGCACGGCCTTCAACTCCTGAATGCGCTTGTCCAGCTCTTCCACGTTCAGGGTGGGCGCAATCCAGTTGGACAGGTTGGGCATCTGGGGAATGGTCTCGGTGGCGCCTTTGGCCAGGTTCTGCAAAAAGTCAAAACCCGGCACGAATTTGCCGAAACCTGTGTTGTCTGTGTCGCTCATGTTTGCTCCTTTGGGTTATGGGTTGTCAGCGCTCACAGCTTACCCGAATGCGCCCTGAAATGGGGTGCGATTGCACACCGTGGGCGCTGGCGCAGCCAGCCCCCAACGTGTCAAATGGGCGCCGGAATGCGCGCCAAAATGCCCTCGCGCAGCAAGCCGGGGCGGGTGTCGCGGGCCATGAAGCCGTCGGCACTGGCCTCGTGCAACTGGGCGCAAGCCAGCACATCGCTGGCGCAGGCATCTTCGGGCACCAGCCCGCCAAACAGGTAAGTGGTTTTGCCCGTGGCCTGCAACACCGCCGTGCATGACTGTTTGCACGCGTTCAGGCACTCCACGGGGCGCACGGCAAAGGGCAAGTCCTCGCGCAAAGCGGCCTCTTGCACCGCTTCAAACAGCGCCAAGCCGGCGCGGGGCTCATCCCGCGACGCACCAGCCGGCCGGCACAGCACACAAATCAAAATCTCAGTGGTCAATCCACACCTCCAAAAAAGGTCGCTAGTGTGGCAGGTTCGGGCGCTTGGCCTTGCGCGTCAGAACTTCATGTTCACGCCAACGTAAATCGAACGCCCCATGCCTGGCACGGCCGTGCCGTACGGCGTGCCAGTAATGCTCATGGTTGTCCCCTGCCCGGTGTAAGCACCGCCCGTGGGCAAGTCGTAAAACTTGTCAAACAGGTTCTCGACACCAAAGTCCAGACGCACGGTTTGCCATGAATAACTGCCGCGCAGGTTGACCAGGCTGTAGCCAGGGGTCTTGATCTCGTTGCGCATGTCCGACACACGGTCTTTGGCGCTGACGAGAACCAACTCCGCGCTGTTGTCCCAACGCCCCATTTTTTGGGTGACGGCCAGCTTGGTGTTGAGCGGCATGACGTTGTACAGCTCGTCGCCCGTGGTTTCGTTGGTGCCACGGGTGTAGTTCAACAAACCCTTGAACCCGATGTCACCCACCGCTGTTTTGGCCAGCGGCATGTGGCCCGACAAGTTGAGACCGTACAAACGCGCCGACTGGTTCATGTACTTCAACACGCTGAACGCGCTCGTCACCGGGACGGCAACCGCCGCGTTGGTGCTGGCATTCCACTGGACGGCATCTATGTAGTCGTCCACCTGCGTGTAAAACGGCGTGGCCTTGAAGCCCCAGGTGCTGTCCGCAGCATGCCAGTCAAACGTAGCGCTCAAGGTATTGGCCGACTCCGGCTTGAGGTTCAGGTTGCCAATGTAGCCATTGCCGTCACCCACCAGGTTGTTCATCACAGCCGCCATCGTCCAGCTGGACCAGGTGAAGCGCTCGTACACATTGGGCGAACGCACTTTGTGGGCAAAGCCAAACTCGATGTCGTAGTTGGGGTTGGCCGTGTATTTGGCCAAAGCCGTGAAGTCGACGTTGGTGTCGCTGCTGCTGCGGCTGGCGGCATTGAAGGCCTCGCCGTCGCGCTTTTGATAGCTCATCATCATGCCCATGCCATTGGTCGCCGGGTTGTAGCCCTGCACGGCACTCGCATCCATCGTCACCTGCTCCACCCGGGCGCCGATGAGCGTCGTCCACTGCGCGCTCTTTTTGGCTTCCCACTCGGCGTACACCGCCGTGCGGTCCCGCTCGCCGTCTTTGATGTTCCAGAAGGTGCCTGGGGACATGCCGCCGGTGCCTGATGCTGGCCACCCGTCATTGACGCGGTATTGCTGCGCTTCAGCGCCCACCCGCAACACGTCTTGCTCGCTCAGGATCATGTCGGCCTTGACGACAACACCGGTGGTTTTGCCATCGGTGTACATCGGCATGCCGGGCGCAGTCATGTATTGGAATTGCTTGTCCACCCCAAAGTCCATGTAATGGTCCACACGCTCCTGATAGACGCGGGCGTCAAGCGAACCCCAGCCAAACTCGCCCAGGTAGCGCAGGTTCAGGCTGTCCTGCTTGTTGTAGAGCAGGTCCATGCGCTGATTGGGGTAAAGCTGGAATGGCATGTCCTGAATGCCCAGCTTGGCTTCAAACAAGTGGTTGTCGCGCTTGAAGGCCAGCCCCAGCGTGTGGTTGACAGTCTCGTAAGCCGTGGAGCCGACCTCATCGCGCGCCAACGTGTGCCCCGGGCGACCGGTGGCGTCATAGGTTTTGAAATCGCCGCCGGCTCTTGCGTTGTCGGCCTGACTGCTGGCGCCGCTGTAGCTGATATTGAAGCTGTCGGTGGCGTAGCTGGCGGACAGGTTCAGACCGCGGGCGTTGTTGTTGCTGCGGTAGAACGTGCCCACTTCGCCTTTGACAATGGGGCTCTGGCCTGGCGCGGCAAACTCAGGGGAGCGCGACTCCACCACGATGCTGCCGCCAATGCTGTCGCCGCCGGCGCTCACCGGGGTGATACCGGCATAAACCTTGACGGAGCCCACATGGGTGGGATCGATGTACGACAAGGCCGGGTTCATGTGGTTGGGGCAGGAGGCCATCAGGTCCATGCCATCAACCTTGATGCGCAAGCGGTCATCGGCCAGGCCGTTGATCGCGGGCAGGCTGGAGACGCCACCTGCGCCATTCAGGCTCAGGCCGGGAATGTCCGAGAGCAGGCTGGCGCTGTCGCTGGTGGCGGGTATCCTGGCGTCCAGGCTGGCCCTGTCCAGCGGTGTGGCGGTGGGCAGGGGCTTGACCTTGCTGGCGCTGACCGTGATGGCGGGTAACGTGGCGTTGGCGGCCTCTTGCGCCAGGGCCTGGCCGCACTGAAGGCCTAGCGCGGGGACAGCCAAAGCCATGGCCCGGACGAATGGATGGGATTGGGGATACGACATGATGGGTTCCTGAATTGGTGAAATTTTTTGATAGAAGGGATGGCGCAAATTGGCGGACAGACCGTCAGTGCGCTGAATGGGTAACGCGCCCCTCACGCGGCGTCTGCACCCACACCCTGACCGTCTGACTTCCGGCGCGCTCAAAGTTGAGCGTCATGTCAAAGCGGTCGCCGTCTTTGAGCGGCCGCTTCAAATCCATCAGCATCAGGTGGTGCTCGCCGCCGTGGCGCAGCAGGGTGGTTTGGCCTGCGGGCAGGGCAATGAACGGCACCTCGCGCATGCGCATCACCCCGGCGTCCAGCCCCATGCGGTGCAGTTCCACCCGCGCGGCGACGTCACTGCTGGCGCTGAGCAGCCTGTCGGGCTGCTGGCCCTTGTTCTGGATGCCGCGCAGATACGCTGCGCCGTTGTTGACCCCGGCCAGGCTGGGCACGGCATAGGGGTGGTCCAGCTGCAAGTCGCCCGCAGCGGTGCCGTGGCCGTAAGCCGAGACGCCCGCCAGGCTGAGGAGCGCCAGCGCAGTGGCCAGGGTCAACTGGCGGCGGCTGGCCTTGAAAAGAGTTGACTGGGTCATCAGCAAGCCCCCACCGACTGCGGCGCCCAAGAGGCGGCGACGCCAGCGCGGTTGCCAAAAAGCCCTCGTTCCAGCCAGGCACTGGCAGCCCCACTGACCGACGGGCGTGGCGCGGCAGTCACGCGTGGTTTGGTTTGCAGATCCACATTCATGGCCGATTTCCCTTGTGCAACACGGGCCAACGCCTCGGGGTCATGAATGTGCAAGTGGCGGTGCTTGACCGACAAAACGCCGTCAGCGGCCAACTTGGAAAAGGTGCGACTCACGGTTTCGAGCTTCAGACTCAGGTAGCTGCCCATCTCCTCACGCGTCATGCGCAGCACATGCTCGGACGCCGACAAGCCGCGCGCCTGCAAGCGCTGGGTCAAGTCCAGCAGAAAACGGGCCACGCGCTCATCGGCCCGTGTGTTGCCCAGCAGCAAAATCAGCTGCCGCTCTCGCACGATCTCCTGCCCCATCAGCTTGAACAAATGGCTTTGCAGCGCGGGTACCTCTTGCGCCAGGGTTTGCAAGGGGCCCGTCGGCAGCGTGCAGACTTCGGTGTCTTCCAGCGCCACCACGTCAGCAGTGTGCTGCTCACGGGACAAGCCCTCCAGGCCAACCACCTCGCCTGCCATGTGAAAGCCGGTCACCTGCTCGTGCCCGTCTTGCGACGCCACACGGGTCTTCACAAAGCCACTGCGGACGACGTACAGGTGCTGAGCCGCCTCACCCTCCTGCAGCAGCGTCTCGCCGCGTCTGATTTTGCGCTGGCCGCTCACCAAGGGGTTTATGAGACTCTGCGCTGCCGGGCTGAGCCCGGCAATGGCGTTCCGATGCGTCACCAAGCGCATCCATGTCAACTCGATAGATTCCACAATCAACTCCAAATCAATCCACAGCCGCTCCTTGCGAATGGCTGCGCTTGGGCCCAACCGGCCGACAAGGCGCGATCAGGCAGCGAAAAAGGGAGTAATGAGCGTGGGCGGCCCGCGCGGCTGGGCCGCAAGGACGAAGGGTGAAACGACAACAACCGTCTGCCAGAACGAGGGCCCACCCTGCGCGCCAGTTGCAGCAAAGTGGTGGACTTGGTCAGTGGGTGGTGGTGCAGCCCGCTCGGCATTGAGCAGACAAAAAGAGCAGGCTTCGCGCAGCGCGGACGGCTTGTCCTCGTCGGGGGTGCCGTCGAGAAAACCAGGGGCCACGCTGCGGGTGCCAGTACCGGTACCGGCGCAAATCTCAAGCCACGGCGACGCCTCCCCCCGCGCCGCCACCAGCGCGTGCGATACCGTGGGTGCCAGCGCCCCGAACACCGCCAGCAGCACCGCCAGCCACACCCCCCAAGGGCGGTGCAGCAGCGTGAAGTGCAAAGAGCGGGGCATCAGCACAAGTCAGTCAATGGCAAAAATCAGCAACGCAGCGGGGTGCCCGTCGCACTCAGTGCTTGTGCGCGCCCGCGTCCATGCCTTTGCCGGACGCCATGCCACCGGGCGCAGCCGCCGCCACGGGCACTTTCAGCTCCAGCTTGCTTTCCACGCCCTTGGCATCCTTGAACACCAGCGTCAGCGGCACGGTGCTGTCTTTGGGCAAGGTGGCTTTCAAATCCATGAGCATGACGTGGTAGCCGCCGGGCTTCAGATCCACGGCCTTGCCTGCGGGCAGCTCCAGCCCACCCGTGACCTCGCGCATGCGCATGATGTCGCCGTCCATCTTCATCTCGTGCACTTCGACCACGCCCGCCACGGGCGACGAGGCGTTCACCAGTTTGGCGCCGTCTTTGGCGGTGAGGGTCATGAAGGCCCCGGTGGCTTTTTGGCCCGGCACGCTGGTGCGGACCCAGGCGTTTTTGACGTCCACGGTCTGCGCCATGGCGGTTACCAGCATGCTGCTGGCCAATGCAGCGCAGAGTGTCAGTGTCTTGAATTTCATGGTGAGTCCTTGGTGAAGTAGTAGAAAAAATGAAGCAATCGATCAGCACAGCCATGACCGACCCGTGCCTGGCGCCAAACGAAAACAGCGTGAAGAAGCCGCAGGGTGAGACCCCGGGGAAATAATGACCAAATAAGCCTCTAGCCCTTATCGGGGCTAGATAGGTAGCTATTTAATCAATAGCTTAGAAATAAGCGGGCGGGCCGCGCGCAGGCAGAGGCGCCGCGGTAAGCGACGCAATGTGCGCCGACGGGATGCTTTGCAGCACATAGGCCAGGGGTTGCCGGGGCTCGGCCCGAGCAACAAACGATGGCGGTGGCGCCCCGCCAGTGGCGCACAGCGGGCAATCCAGCATGGCGCCGGAGACCTCTTTGGCGCCGTCATCGGTCTGCACGATGAGCTTCATGACCCCGGCGCTGGAGCAGATCAGCTCTGCGGCCTGCGGATTCACCAGGGGCGAAGCTACGGCAGCACCCAGGTACAACGCAAACCACACCAGCATGAAGCGGGTGATGAAACGGGCGTTGCGCAGGATTTGCATGGGCGGCATTATTGCACCGACCAAGAAGAATTGACTTTCATCAAACATGGGCCTGGCCGCTGCGCGCATGATGAACCACTGCATTTACCGAGGCCAAGCGCATGAGTATTCTCTCCATCAACCCTTTCAAAGACCAATTGCTCGCCCAGCGCGCCAGCCTGCTGGCGCAACTGCGCAGCTTGCGCGGCGGCACGGTGGGACGGGTCGAGGCGTCGGCTGACCACTTTGGACAGCCCGAAGACTCGCCCGCCCAAATGAACACCGCGCGCGACCTGGAGTTTGCGCTGGACGCGCACGAGTCGGCCGAGCTGGACCAGATTGAGGCGGCGCTGCAACGCATTGAAGCCGGCACCTACGGCCAGTGCATTGACTGCGGCGTGCAGATTCCGGCGGCACGCCTGCACGCGGCACCCGAAGCCGCCCGCTGCATTGCCTGCCAGGAAAAAGTCGAGTAAAAACCCCGATGGCCTTGCCCTGGCAGGCTGCTATCCTGCCGGGATGAACAGCCTTTTTCACCTCGCCTTCAACGTCAGAGACCTCGACCAGACGCGCCGTTTTTACGGCGACGTGCTGGGCTGCACCGAGGGCCGCAGCACCGCCACCTGGGTCGACTTCGACTTTTTTGGCCACCAGTTGTCCATGCACCTGGGTGAGCCCTTCAAGACCGCCAACACCGGCCACGTGGGCGACCACCTGGTGCCCATGCCGCACTTTGGTCTGGTGCTGGCCCTGCCCGACTGGCAAGCGCTGGCGCAGCGCCTGCAAGCGGCCAACATTGACTTTGTGCTGCCACCCCAAGTGCGCTTTGAAGGCCAGCCCGGTGAGCAATGGACCATGTTCTTTTGCGACCCGTTTGGCAATCCGATTGAGATCAAGGGCTTTCGCTCGCTGAGTACGGTTTACGCGACCTGATTGCCCATGAACTACACCTTTGCCTCTGCCACCATCCTGCTGATCCTGATCACCGACCCGATCGGCAACATCCCGATTTTTGCCAACGCGCTCAAGCATGTGGCGCCCGAGCGGCGGCCGTGGGTGATCTTGCGGGAAGTCATGATTGCCTTCTTGCTGCTGCTGACCTTCATGTTTGTGGGCGAGGGCTTTCTGCGCGTCATGGGCCTGAGCGAGTTGTCACTGCAAATCGGCGGCGGCGTGATTTTGTTTTTGATTGCGCTGCGCATGATTTTTCCGCCCCCCAAATCCGAGGTGGCCGAACACGTGGGCGAGCCCCTGATCGTGCCGCTGGCCATTCCGGCCATTGCCGGCCCCTCGGCGCTGGCCACGGTGCTGCTGCTGGTGTCGCAAGCGCCCGGGCGGCGTCTGGAGTGGATTGCCGCACTGTGCGTCACCATGACCGTGAGCGCCGTGGTGCTGGTGCTGGCCGAGCGCATTCAGCGCGTGGTGGGCGACCGTTTTGTGGTGGCGCTGGAGCGCTTGATGGGCTTGGTGCTGGTGGCGCTGTCGATTGAAATGATGCTGCGCGGCATCCGCACCTTCGTCAAGCAAATGGCGGGGGCGTGAGCCGGTCGGCTGGCGGCACCACCTCCTGCTCGATCGCACCAAACACGCTCAGGCCGTCGCGGCCGCGCATCTCCAGGCGCAGGGTGTCACCGTACTTCATGTAATCGGTCATCGGCTTGCCGTCCTGCAGCGTCTCAAGCGCGCGTTTTTCAGCGATGCAGCTGTAGCCATGGCTGGGGTCCTGGTTGCTGACGGCGCCGGAGCTGACGATGGACCCCGCCCGCACAGCGCGCGTTTTGGCCAAGTGCGCCAGGAGTTGCCCAAAGTGAAAGGTCATCTCCGGCCCAGCCTCGCACAGCCCCACCTTGCGGCCGTTCCAGGTGGTTTGCAGCGTCAGGTGCACACGGCCTTGCTGCCAGGCGTTGTCCGCGCCAAACGCCAGCTCGTCCAAGGTCACCGCCACCGGGCTGAAGGCCGAGGCCGGCCGGCTTTGCAACGCGCCCCAGCCCCGCGCCAACTCGGTCGCCATCAGGTTACGAAAATTCACGGCATTGCCCAGCATGACCAAACGCACGCCCTCCAGCGCCTGCGCCGGTGTGGCACCCTGGTGAATGTCGCCGGTGACCACGGCCAGCTCGGCCTCAAAATCAACCCCCAAAGCCTCGCTGGCGCAAACGATGTCATCGCACGCGCCCCGCAGGTCGTCACTGCTGCCCTGGTAGAGCAAGGGCTCGGTGGCACTGGGCGCCGGCACCTGACTCGACCCAGCCTGGTGCATCACACCCAGGGCGTGCGTGAACGCCGCGCTGCCAACCCGCTGGTAAGCGCGCGGCAAGGGCGCCATGCACTGGTGCGGGTCAAAGGCAAACGCATGGCGGGCCTTGCCAAAATTCAGCGTGTCGGACAGGTCTTGCAACTGCGGGGAGATGAAGTTCCAGTCGTCCAGCACCTGCTGGAGCTGGTTGGCCATGCCGGTCGCATAATGCGCGATGCTCAAGTCCCGGGAGACAACCACCAGTTGGCCGTCGCGGGATCCGTCTTTGTAAGTGGCAAGTTTCATGGGCGTGTAAGGGCGTATTAAGCGTTTCGTGACGGGTGCAAAAATGCTCTCTATTGTTAGGCCGATTCTCCTGTGAACTCCAACCCATCCCCCGCCGTGCCTCGCCTGGCGCTGCTGGCCCTGACGCTAATCGTGCTGCTGGTGCACGGCTGGCTGCTGCAAGCCGCCCCGCAGGCGCTGGGCATGGGCCCGGTGGTGGCGAGCGAACCACCCCCGCTGAGTTTTGTCACACGCACCATCACGGTGGTGCCGGCCGCCCTGCCGCCGAGCACTGAGCCGCCTGGGGTGCGCGCCCCGCGCCCCAGCCCCGTTGCCGTGCCAGCCCCGGCGCCAGCGCCAAAAGCAGCAACACAACGACCCGTCACGCCGCCCACGCCTATGGCCCCCGGCGATGCACCGCCCGAAGAAGCCGAAACAACAACCGCGCCAGAGCCCAAAGAAGCGACGGACCCCGCTGAAAATACAGCCGCGCTGGCAGATACCCCGGCCATGCCGCAAACGGCACCCACCTCAGCACCACAGGACCAAGCGCAGCCACCCACGCCGGCGCCGCCCGAGGCCGCGTCACCCCTGCCGCCCGCGGCCAAGCTACCCGCCTCGGTGCGGCTGAAATACGCCGTGCTGGCCAACAAGTTTCCCTTCAGCCTGAATGCCGAGTTGCTGTGGCAGCATGACGGCACCGGCTACAACGCCCGGCTGGCCTTCAGCGCCTTCGGCCAGTCGCGCGTGCAAACCAGCCAGGGCGACGTGGGCCCGCAAGGGCTGGCGCCCACCCGCTTCTCCGACAAATACCGCACCGAGCTGGCCGCGCACTTCAACCGCGAACTTGGCAAAATCACCTTCAGCGCCAACACCCCGGACGCGCCCCTGATGGCTGGTGCCCAGGACCGCCTGAGCGTTTTGGTGCAGTTGGCCACACTGCTGGCCAGCGCCCCTGGCGACTACCCCCCGGCCACCACCCTCACCCTGCAAACCGCCGGCCCGCGCGAGGCCAGCCCCTGGCTGTTCACCGTGCAGGCGCCTGAAACACTCACCCTGCCCGGCGGCGAACAAGCCACCCTGAAGCTGGTGCGTCTGCCCCGGCGCGATTACGACCAAAAGGTCGAACTCTGGCTGGCCCCGGCGCTGGGCTACCTGCCCGCCCGCATCCGGATCACCGAGCACAATGGCGATTACATCGACCAACAATGGCTGGCCACCGAAGCGGTAAAGTAAGGCCAGACTGGGCCACGGCAGAGCGCCGACAAGCCCCATCCCTTGAAATGGCCTGCGGCGCAGCCAAATGCGCTACAGAAACGATTAAAGGATAATTCGCCCATGCAAACGCTTTACGACTCTGACACCTATTCCGTAACGCACATGTTGGCCAACGCCGTGGCCACCGACACGCCAGCGGGCGCTCAAACCCGTTCGTCAGATGCCGGTCTGCCCAAGCCAACGCTGGCGCGCCATGGCTTCGAGATTGTCGACAAGCGGGCCGGCAAAGAGGTCTACCTGGACGGCTCTTGGGCCGAGTTGTTTCAACAACACATTTCTGCCTGGCAACAAAACACCCCCACGCAAGAAGAAGTGGAAGACACGCTGGAGCAGTACGCCGAGCTGGCCCAAAACCCGGTCATCGTTCACTAGCCAGGCACGCCCCGCAGCGGCGCCCTGCCAACGAAGGCACATGCCCGCGTGCCCCACCACCAGCGCACAGTTAGGGCTGCGGCGGTGAAAAGCACAGCCCAAGCCCACAAACACGAGCTGAACGAGAAGTATTTTTGAAAAGTTGAATCCGCCGGGTTGCCCAGGGCGTATTCAGATCAGCAGCCTGAATCAACACGGTGCAGGCGCTGATCCACTCACTTCAAGGACTTCTCATGCAAACGAAACACAAACTGGCTTCTCTCGGTATGGCATTGGCTTTGTCACTGGCAGGCGCCTCGGCGTTCGCCCAAGTCACCGTGGGCGGCGCGCCCATGTTTGCCAGCAAGGACATCATTGACAACGCCGTCAACTCCAAAGACCACACCACGCTGGTGGCCGCCGTCAAGGCTGCAGGCCTGGTGGACACCCTCAAAAGCGCCGGTCCCTTCACTGTGTTTGCCCCTGTGAATGCTGCTTTTGCCGCGCTGCCCGCAGGCACCGTGGACACGCTGCTCAAGCCTGAAAACAAGGCCATGTTGTCCGGCATCCTGACCTACCACGTGGTGGCCGGCAAGCTCGACGCCGCCGCGCTGACCAAAGCCATTGCCGATGGCAAAGGCAAGGCCACCCTGAAAACGGTGGCGGGCGGCAACCTGACGGCCATGGCCGCCATGGGTGGCGTGACGATTACCGATGAAAAAGGCGCCTCCGCCAAAGTGACGATTGCCGACGTGTACCAGTCCAACGGCGTGATCCACGTGGTGGACAAGGTCTTGTTGCCCAAGTAAACCCGTGCGGGCCTGGCGCCCGGCGTTACCTGATGTCATCAGCCCCCTGCGCGCTCTGCCCCGGGGGCTTTTTTTCGTCTGTGCAGACTTGAGAAGTGCGCTGGGGAACTCGGGCATGGGGCGGCCCAGCCCTTGAGGCTTGGCGGTGCTGCGACAATCCACTGCTATGAATTCAGCCTACATCCTGACCCTTTCCTGCCCGGACCGCCTGGGGCTGGTCCACGCCGTGTCCGGCTTTTTGCTGGCGCGCAGCGGCAACATTGAAGAAGCCGCGCAGTACAACGACCACGACACCGGCCTGTTTTTCATGCGCGTGCAATTTGCCTGCGACGCGCTGTCCCACGGCGAACTGAAAACCCAGCTGGCCGAGTTTGCCGAGCCCTTTCAGATGCAGTGGCACCTGCATGCCCGCGCCCAGCCCATGCGCGCGGTGATCATGGTCAGCAAGGAAGGGCACTGCCTCAATGACTTGCTGTTCCGCTGGAAAAGCGGCCTGCTGCCGCTGGACATTCGCGCCATCGTCTCCAACCACCGCGAGTTCTACCAGTTGGCCGCCAGCTACAACGTGCCGTTTCACCACCTGCCCGTCACCGCGGCCACCAAAGCGCAGGTCGAGGCCAAGCAGTACGAAATCATCCAGGCCGAAGAGGCTGAGCTGGTGGTGCTGGCGCGCTACATGCAAGTGCTGAGCGACGACCTGTGCCGCAAGCTGTCCGGCCGGGCCATCAACATCCACCACTCGTTTTTGCCCAGCTTCAAGGGCGCCAAGCCCTACTACCAGGCGCATGACCGGGGCGTGAAGCTGATTGGCGCGACCGCCCACTACGTGACGGCCGACCTGGACGAGGGCCCGATCATCGAGCAGGACGTGACCCGTGTGGACCACAGCAAATCCATTGAAGACCTGACGGCCCTGGGCCGCGACACCGAAAGCCAGGTGCTGGCCCGCGCCGTCAAGTGGCACAGCGAGCACCGTGTGCTGATCAACGGCCACAAGACCGTCATCTTCAAATAATCAAACTCAGGCCCGGCGCCAAGCCGGGCACGGGGCCAGCGCTCAGGCCGAAGGGGCCATGGCCTCACCCAATTGAATGGCCCGCCCCGGCGCCCAGGCGGGGTTGAACGCCAAC
Source organism: uncultured Rhodoferax sp. (assembly GCA_964562035.1). Lineage (GTDB taxonomy): Bacteria > Pseudomonadota > Gammaproteobacteria > Burkholderiales > Burkholderiaceae_C > Rhodoferax. The sequence continues at coordinate 12,339 of CAZLRQ010000007.1, forward strand.
GGGCCTTTGGGGAACAGCATCACCACGGTTGAGCCGAGCAAAAAGCGACCCATTTCATCGCCCTGTTTCAGGGTGATGTCCATCTCATAGCGCCACTCACGCAGCTCGCCCGCCCGCGGCGGATTCACCACGCCATGCCACACGGTGGCCATGCTGCCCACGATGGTGGCGCCCACCAGCACCAGCACAAACGGGCCACGCGCTGACTCAAACACACACACCACCCGCTCATTGCGCGCAAACAGCCCGGGCACACCGCGCGCCGTGGTGGGATTGACGGAAAACAGCTCGCCGGGCACATAAATCATGCGGCTCAGGCGGCCGTCGCACGGCATGTGAATGCGGTGGTAGTCGCGCGGGCTCAGGTACAGCGTGGCAAAGCTGCCATCGTCAAAGCGCGCCGCCAGCGCGGCATCACCGCCCACCAACGCGGTGCTGGAGTAGTGGTGGCCCTTGGCCTGAAAAATCTGGTCTTTCTGCATCGGGCCAAACTGGCTGATGGCACCGTCCACCGGGCAAATCAGTGGTGCATCGGCCAAGGGCCGCGCGCCATCTTTCAGGGCGCGGGTGAAGAACGCATTGAAGGTGGCGTAACTCGCCACATCGGGGTCGGCGGCCTCGGCCATGTTCACGTTGTAGCGCTTCACAAACCACGCAATCAACCGCGTCGTCAGCCACCCGCCGCGCGCTGAAGCCACCCGCCCGGCCAGCGCAGTGAGGGCCTGCTTGGGCAGCAGGTATTGCGGCAAAACCGCGAGACGATCAGACATGAAAGGGCTAGCAAAGTGGTGAATGGGCGGGATTGTACTCAGGGCATTTACCCCTTGAGGGTGGGACAATTGCGCCATGACCGCTGCCCGCATCCCCCCTATTCAATGCCTGTTGACCTTTGAGGCGTTGGCCCGTTTGCGCAGCGTGACACAGACCTCGGAAGAACTGTGCGTGACCCCCAGCGCGGTGAGCCACCGGGTCAAGCAGTTGGAGCAGATCATTGGCACCAAGTTGTTTGGGCGGGCTGATTTTTCGCTCACCACCGAGGGCAGCGAATACCTGGCCCATGTGCGCGAAGGGCTGGCCATGCTGGAGCGCTTTCCCAGTTCAGCCGCCGCGCCGGGCAAACGCAAGCTGCGCCTGGCAGTCACACCCACGTTTGCCCGCTCCATCCTGATCCCGCGGCTGCGCCAGTTCACCGAGGCCTACCCGGAGATTGACGTGACCCTGCAGGTCTCGATTCCCCTGCTGGACGTGGTGGCCGAAGACGCTGACCTGATGATCCGCTTTGGCACCGGCCGCTACGCCGACGTGGAGCACATTTGCCTGTTCAAGGACGACATCACGCCCCTGGCCTCACCGAGCTATGTGCGGGAAAACGGCCCGTTTCTGGCGCCAGACGATTTGGAGGGCGAGGCCTTGCTGCGCAGCCCGCTGGAGCCCTGGCGCACCTGGTTTGCCGCCCACGACCTGGACTGGCCCGAGCCGGTGGACGGCTCCCAGTTCAACGACGTTGGCCTGATGTGCGACGCGGCAGCCGCTGGCATGGGCGTGGCGCTGGTGCGACTGCGGCTGGGCGCGCCCTGGCTGGAGCGCGGCTCGCTGGTGCGGCTGTATGAGCGCAATGTGCCCAGCCCGCACGCCCACTACCTGTGCTGGCGCACCGGCATGATGGACCGCTGGGAGTGTGCGGCCTTTGCGGAGTGGCTCAAGAAAAGCGTGGGCTAGCCCGATTCAGCATCAAATAGGCCTCTAGCCCTTACTGTGTATGCTTGAGTAGCTATGAATTATGAAGTAATCCATATTTCACTGATGTTTATAAAAATCCTCACACCACAGCCCGCCGCTTCGCCCTACAGTTGTAGCGCCCCATTATTTGACCAGCGAGACCGTCCATGAATGCACCCGTTTCATCTGAACAGCAAGCGTTGCTACAAAGAGCAGAGCGACAAGCGCAGGTTGTGCAAGGGCTGGAAGCCTGTTTGCCACCACACGCCCTGCTCTGGAACCAAGAAGACACCACGCCCTACGAGTGCGATGGCCTCACCGCCTACCGTGAGCGCCCGTTGGTGGTGGCGCTGCCCGAAACGAACGCGCAAATCCAGGCCGTGCTGCGCACCTGCCATGCGCTGGACGTGCCCGTGGTGGCGCGCGGCGCCGGCACTGGCCTCTCGGGCGGGGCCATGCCGCACCGGCTGGGCGTGACCCTGTCGCTGGCCAAGTTCAACAAAATTCTGAAGATTGACGCCCTTAGCCGCACGGCCGTGGTCCAGTGCGGGGTGCGCAACCTAGCCATCAGCGAGGCCGCGGCGCCCTATGGCCTGTACTACGCGCCCGACCCCTCCAGCCAGATTGCCTGCACCATTGGCGGCAATGTGGCAGAAAACTCAGGCGGCGTGCACTGCCTGAAGTACGGGCTGACGCTGCACAACATCGTCAAGGTCAAGGGCTTCACCATGAGCGGTGAAGCGATTGAATTTGGCTCCGACGCGCTGGATGCGCCCGGTTACGACCTGATGAGTGTGGTGATTGGCTCGGAAGGCATGCTGAGCGTCACCACCGAGGTCACGGTCAAACTGGTGCCCAAGCCGCAACTGGCGCGCTGCATCATGGCCAGCTTTGACGACATCCGCAAAGCCGGCGACGCCGTGGCCGCCGTCATTGCTGCCGGCATCATTCCCGCCGGTCTGGAGATGATGGACAAGCCCATGACTGCCGCCGTGGAAGACTACGTGCACGCCGGCTACGACCTGAACGCCGAGGCCATTTTGCTGTGCGAGAGCGACGGCACCCCGGAAGAGGTGGAAGAAGAGATTGGCCGCATGAGCGAGGTGCTGCGGCTCAATGGCGCCACCGCCATTGCCGTGAGCCAGAGCGAGGCGGAGCGCCTGAAATTCTGGAGCGGTCGCAAAAACGCCTTCCCCGCCAGCGGCCGCATCAGCCCGGACTACATGTGCATGGACTCCACCATTCCGCGCAAGCGCGTGGCCGACATCCTGCTGGCGATTCAGGAGATGGAGAAGAAGTACCAGTTGCGCTGTGCCAACGTGTTTCACGCGGGCGACGGCAACCTGCACCCGCTGATTTTGTTTGATGCCAACGACCCCGACCAACTGCACCGCTGCGAGTTGTTTGGCGCCGACATTCTGGAGACCAGCGTGGCCATGGGCGGCACCGTCACCGGGGAGCACGGTGTGGGCGTGGAGAAGCTCAACTCCATGTGCGTGCAGTTCAGCGCGGCCGAAAACGAGATGATGTTTGGCGTCAAACGCGCCTTTGACCCCAAAGGCCTGCTCAACCCCGGCAAGGTCATTCCCACGCTGCAGCGCTGTGCCGAGTACGGCAAGATGCTGGTGCGCGGCGGCCAGATCAAACACCCGGACCTGCCGCGGTTTTGACGTGAGCAGCCGCTGCGCATGAACGGCCTTCGCGGTCTGGCCTGGCTGTTGGGCCTGCAGTCCGTGGGGGAGTTGCTGGCGCGCGGTTTGTCACTGCCTTTTCCGGGCCCGGTCATCGGCATGCTGCTGATGGTGCTGGCCCTGCGCTTTGCCAGGGTCCGCGAACCGGTGGCCGTTTGTGCCAACTTCCTGCTCAGTCATTTGTCGCTGTTGTTCGTTCCGGTGGGCGTTGGCGTCATGACGCATTTGGGGCTGTTCAACCAGTTTGGTCTGCGTATGCTGGTGGCGGTGGTGGTGTCCACCTGGGTTGGCCTGGGCGTGACCGCCTGGGTGTTGCACCGCCTGCGAGGCCAACCCGATGCCTAAATTCGTCGAACTTTGGATTTACCTGTCGGCCACGCCGCTGTTCGGCCTCACGGCCACGGTGGTGGTGTACGTGCTGGCCCAAGCGCTGTACGCCAAGCTGAACCAGGCGCCCTGGGCCAACCCCGTGTTGTGGACCGTGCTGGTCATTGCCGGCGGCTTGCTGGCCACGGGCGTCAGCTACCCCACCTACTTTGCGGGCGCGCAGTTCATCCATTTTTTACTGGGGCCGGCGGTGGTCGCGCTGGCTTGGCCAATGTGGGAGCGGCGCGCCGAGTTGCGCAAGCGCTGGCGGGTGCTGCTGCTGGCCGCATTGGCCGGGGGCACCGCGGCGGCGGTGTCGGCATTGGCGCTGGGCTGGGCGCTGGGGCTGCCCGCTGAGGTGGTGCTGTCGTTGGCGCCCAAATCCGTCACGGCCCCGGTGGCCATGGGCATTGCCGACAAAATTGGCGGCATTCCAGCGCTGGCGGCGGTGTTTGCGGTGGTGACGGGCATGGTCGGAGCCTTGAGTGGCAAGTACCTGTTTCAGGCGCTCAAGATCCCGGTCGATGGCCCGGGCTGGATGGCCCGTGGCTTTGCGCTGGGCACAGCGGCCCACGGCATTGGTGCGGCGCGGGCTTTGCAAGTGAATGCGGATGCGGGGGCCTACGCTGGCTTGGCGCTGGGCCTGCAGGTGGTATTGGCCTCCTTGCTGATGCCACTGATTTTCAAACTCTTCTGAAGGGCAGCGGGCGCTGGCGTGGCGGTCAGCGCCGCGCCATGCGCAGCGCGGGCTCGTCGTCCGCCATCACTTGCTCAGCCCAAATGGCCAGTTTGCCGGTGTCAGCCCGCAAGATCTCTTGCTTGACCGCCAGAATTTGTGCCGGATGCATGGAAAAACTGCGCAAGCCCATGCCCAACAGCAAACGGGTCAAGGTCACATCGCCCGCCATCTCGCCACACACACTCACATGTTTGCCATGTGCATTGCATTGCGCAATCGTCAGGGCCACCAGTTGCAACACCGCCGGGTGCAGCGCGTCGTACAAATGCGCTACCGACTCATCGGCCCGGTCAATGGCCAGGGTGTACTGGATCAGGTCGTTGGTGCCAATCGACAAAAAGTCAAAGTACTTCAGAAACGACTTGATGGTCAACGCCGCCGCCGGGATCTCGATCATGGCGCCAATCTTGACGGGGCCATAGGCCACGCCGCGGTTGTCCAACTCGGCCCGGGCCCGGTCAATCAGGGCCATGGTGTGGCGAATCTCGCTGCCATGGGCCAGCATGGGAATCATCAAGTTGGTCTGGCCATGGGCCGCCGCCCGCAAAATGGCGCGCAGTTGCGTCAGGAACATGGCCGGGTCGGCCAAACTCCAGCGAATGGCCCGCAGCCCCAGCGCCGGGTTCAGGTGGGCCTCGTCTTTGAGTGACTTGTCCAGCGGCTTGTCGGCCCCAATGTCCACCGTGCGAATGGTGACCGGCAGCCCCTGCATGCCTTCCACCGCCCGCCGGTAGGCCTGGTATTGCTCTTCTTCGTTGGGCAGCTTGCCTTGGCGCCCCATGAAAAGAAACTCGCTGCGAAACAGGCCCACGCCCACCGCCCCGGCCTTGATGGCGCTCAGGGCGTCTTCCGGCATTTCGATATTGGCCAGCAGCTCAATTTTTTGCCCGTCCAGCGTGACCGCTGGCGTGTGCAGCAAGCGGCTCAACCGCCCGCGCTCCAGTTCACCCTGGCGCTGCTTGAAACCGTACTCGGCCAAAATAATGGGCGACGGGTCCACCACCACCACCCCGGCATCGCCGTCAATGATGACCCAGTCATCCTGGCGCACCAACTGGCTGCTCAAGCGCGCGCCCACCACCGCCGGAATGTCCAGACTGCGGGCCACGATGGCCGTGTGCGAGGTCTTACCGCCCACATCGGTGATGAAGCCGGCGAACACACTTTGCTTGAACTGCAGCATGTCCGACGGTGACAGGTCGTGCGCGACCAAAATCAGCGGCACATCCACCGTGTCGTCCAATAACAGATCTTGTTGCGAGGTCTTGCGGCCCGCGCGCACCGAGGGCTGCATCACCGGGGAGGCCACGCCCATCATGGCGCGCAGCACTTTTTCGGTGATCTGCTCCAGGTCGGCCTTGCGCTCGCGCAGGTACTCGTCCTCCATCTCGTCAAACTGGCGGGCAATGACTTCGAGCTGCGTGGTCAGCGCCCACTCGGCGTTGTACAGGCGATCGGTAATCCAGCCTTTGACGCCGCTGATCAGCTCATCGTCGTTGAGCAGCATCAGGTGCACATCCAGCAGCGCAGTCAACTCATGCGGCGCTTCCTTGGGGCCCATGTGCGCAATGCTGGCCTGCAGTCGCTGAATTTCATCGACCACCGCATTACGTCCTACGCGCACCCGGTCAATCTCGGACTCTACTTGCTGCGGCTCAATGAAATAGTGCGCCACATCCACCCGGCTGGAGGCGACCAGCACCGCCCGCCCGATGGCAATGCCCCGGGCAACCGGCAGACCATGAATCGAGAACGTCATTCAGTTCACCGCTTTGTCAAAACAGCCTGGAGGCAGCGGGAACCACCGTCACTCACCTTCGCCAAACTTGTCGGCAATCAGGGCCATCAACGCGTCCATGGCCTCTTGCTCGCGCTCGCCATGGGTGTCGATCTCGACCGTACTGCCGATGCCGGCCGCCAGCATCATGACGCCCATGATGCTTTTGGCGTTGACCCGGCGCTCGCCTTTGCTCATCCAGACTTCACACGGAAAGCTGCCCGCCAGCTTGGTGAGTTTGGCCGAGGCCCGGGCGTGAAGGCCCAGCTTATTGCTGATGGTCGTGGATGTTTTGATCATTTTTCTTTCTTACCTGATTCTGGGGCGCGGTCACGGCAACTTGCATCACACCCTGCGTGCCACCGGCCAGGGCCCGGGCGACCAGCGCGTCCATCGACTCATGGCGGTAGGTGACGATGCGCAGCAGCATGGGCAAATTCACCCCGGTGATGAGTTTCGAGTTCACCCCGTCCACCAGCTTTTGCGCCACGTTGCAAGGCGTGGCGCCAAACACATCGGCCAGCACCAGCACTTGATTGGCATGCAGCAAGCCCATGGCCTGGCGGGCACCTGCCAGTGTTTCCTCGGGCGGCACGTTGGGTTGCACATCGAACACAGCCACCACGTCCGAGCCTTCAGGAAACACGTGCAACACGCATTGGCGCAAGGCACTGGCCAGCGGTGCGTGAGCGATGATGAGAATGCCGTTGTTCATGAGTTTCCGTTAAGACGGGGCAGCCCCTGCAACACAAGGCAAACCGGTTCTGCCTCTGCTCCGTCAGTGGGGCTGATTATGGCGTTTTGTCTGCAGGAAATAGCCATACGCAGCGAGCGAGCACAGCAAAAACACCGCCATGGCCGCCTGGAACGCCTGAACCTCACCCCAGCCCAGCGCCTTGAAACCATCCACAGCCAGGCCAATACCCCACTGCACGACAAACACCCCGACGAAAATGACCAGGTTATAGGCTGACAGCGCCCGCCCGGCCAACGCGGCGGGAAAGGCCATGCCCACTGCGGGCTGCGCCAAAGCCGCAAAGCTGCACCCCATGCAATACAAGGCCCAGAGGGCTGCAGCCCATATGGATATTGCTTCACCAGCTATGACAATAATAGCTAAAACAATAAAACTGGACGGCAAACCCCAGGCAATCAACCGATCGGCGTGAAAGCCTCGGCGCACCAGTCCTGGGTTCAACCAACCCCACCCCCAAAAAGTCACCAGCATGGTCACGTTGATCCAGAACAGGCCACTGGCCGCCTCCAGCGGCGTGTAACCCGCCACCTTGACCATCCACGGCGCCGCCCACAGGGTTTGCATGGCGACCTGGCCGCCATAGCAAAAGAAGCCAATGGGCGCCATTTTCCGGAAGTAGGGATGGCGCCAGACCTCGGCGTAACTGGCAGGGGGTTGCGACGGGACCGCCGTGGTCACGGGTGCCAAGTCCCAGCGGGGCACCAGCCAGACGATCAGCAACATCGCCAGTAACACCAGTAACGCAAGTGCCCAAAACAAGGCACGCCACCCCACCACCGGCACCAGCCATTGCACCGGCAAGGTGGACGCCACCATGCCCAACGCCCCCGTCATCAGCATCCATGAGTTGGCGCGCATCAAGGTGCTGGGGTCAAACCAGCGCCGGTACGCGGTGAGCGGCGCCATCAGACAAGCGCTGACGCCCACACCGCACAACACCCGTGCTGCCAACAAACCTGAAAAGCTGGTGGCTGCAGAGAATGCAATGCACCCCACCACAGCCACCGTCAAGAAATACAGGATGACTTTTTTAGGCCCGTGCCGGTCCAGCCAGGCACCCAGGGGCAACTGGGTGGCAGAAAAACCCAAAAAATAGCCCCCGGCCAGCAAGCCGAGGTCACGCGCGTTGAGCGCGAACTCCGCCGTCAGCGTGGGCGACAAGGTGGCCGTGATGGCCCGAATCAGGGTCGAGAAAAAGTAAGCAAACGCAAACGCCAGAAAAGCCAGAACGGCGGCCCGCCGTGACAACCCGCTCATGGCAACCGAAGGCCTGAAAAATAGGCCTCGGCAACCTCGGCTTGCGCCTGGTCCGCGTACATCGCCACCTGGAACACCCGCCCGTCGGCAGCAAACCAAACCGCCTGCAGGCTCACAGGCTTGCCATCGGGTCGAACACCAACCGCTTTGACCTGCACCGCGGCAGGTTGTGCGCTGCTGCCCTTCAGGGGGAACGGCAAGGCGCTGAGCGTCTGACCGCGCAGGGTGCTGAGCGTGGCGGCCTGCCACTGGGTCAACACCGTGGCCGCCTCACCCGAGTCCTGCACCGCCACATGCGCCAGGGTGAAGGTAGCGCCATTGGCGTCACAGCCCACCATGGTGAGGGTCACGGGCTTGGCACCCATGGGCAGCACACGGGCGCCGTGGTCGGGCTTGCAAGGCAGTAGCCCCACCAACACGGTGCCCTCCGGGCGCACGTCACGCCAATTCAAGGCCGGGGAACACGCGCTCAGCACGACACCGAGACAGCACGCCACCAGCGTGAAACAACTTCGCATGAATGAGTCCTGGGGTGAGCAACAAGCAGTGGGTTATTTCAACGCGCCGAACACTTTTTTGAGCAGTGCACTGCCAGTGCCCACCGGGTCCTGGCGAATCTTGCGCTCCTCCTCGCCGATCATCAGGTACAGCCCGTCGAGCGTTTTGCCCGTGACGTACTGCTCGATGTTGGCATCTTCCTTTTTCAGCAGCCCCAAATTCGCCACCTTGCCAGCCACCTGGTTGTACTTGGCCGCCAGGCCCACTTTGGCGGTGGCCTGCGTGACCACGGGTAAAAACCGCACGCCCAACGGGGCACGAGTTTTGTCGGCAAAAAAGGTAGTCACTGACGTGTCGCCACCCGTCAAGATCTGTTTGGCATCGGTCACGCTCATCGACTTGACTGCGCTCACCAGCAAATCTTTGGCCATGGGCACCGCCGTTTCGGCGGCACGGTTCATGGCCGTCACCAGTTCGTCAATGCGGCGCCCCTGGCCCAGCGTTTTCATCAATTTGGCAGCATCTTCCAGGTAACCCGGCAAAGGAATGCGAACTTTTGGGTTGCCCAGGAATCCATCAGGTTGCCCGAGCAAGCTGACGGCGGCCAGCGCCCCTTTTTCCAGCGCCGTTTTGAGTCCTTGCGAGGCCTCCGCGTTGGTCAAGTCACCCACCGACAGGGCATGCGCCTGCTGATGGGTCCACAGCACCAGCGTGGCCATCAGCGGCAAAGGAATGGAATTAAACTGGCGACGATCCATGGACACACCTCGCATATGAAAAAAGTTCTCTATCTTGCCGCAGCCGCGGTGGCTTTGGCCGTTGGCGCTGCAATTTTTCTGGGGTCTGGCAGTACGCCTGCGCCGCAGTCGTCGTTCGTCTTGCTGGATGGCTCCAAAAAGGAGACTGCGCAGTTCAAGGGCAAAGTGACGTTGGTCAATTTCTGGGCCACCAGTTGCGTCAGTTGCGTGGCGGAAATGCCCAAGTTGATCGCCACTTACGAAAAGTACAAGCCCCAGGGCTTTGACACCATGGCCGTGGCCATGAGCTACGACCCACCCAGTTACGTGGTCAATTTTGCGCAGTCCCGGCAGTTGCCGTTCAGCGTCGCCATCGACAACACCGGTGAAGTCGCCAAAGCCTGGGAAGACGTGAAATTAACGCCCACCACTTTTATCGTCAACAAGCGGGGGAATATTGTCAAGCGCTACGTGGGCGAGCCGGACTTCCAGGAACTTCACCTGCTGATTGAGCGCCTGCTTGCGGAGACATGACGAGAGCCCAACAACCGGCCCGTCAGACCCGCTTAATCTTTACGGTACGCGTCGTGGCAAGTTTTGCAGGTTCCGCCCGTCGCGGCAACAGCGGTCTTGATGCTGTCGAGATTGCCTGTTTTGGCGGCCACCGCCAGTTTTGACATTTCGAGATTCATTTTGTCGGCGTACTCGTTGAACTTGGCTTTTTCTTTCCAAATCTCAGGCTTAGACCGGGTGTCACCCTTGTCAGTGCCTTCGCCAAATGCGGCCCACGGCAAACGTGCCACAAACTCGGCGACCGCGGCGCTTTCGGCCGCCACTTTGGGGTCAAACGGAATCTTCCCGGAGGCCATGCCAGCGACCCGACCAAAATTTTGCTGCATGACAAACAGAGCATTTTTGCGGTACTTGACAGCATCTTCAGGCTTGGCAAACTGTGCCACAGAGGGCGCTGCGAAGGCAATAGCTGAAACGGCAAGGGCAAACGATGCAATTAGTTTCATGGATTTTCCTCAGGCTGAGACGTTGATCAATGGTGCAACACCATTCAGTTTAGATCCAATTGGGCATGAATGCTCAATGTCGCCAAACGCCCCCGACGCTGTCCAACAACTTAAATCATTGGCAAATTGACTCATCTGTGCTTATATCTAGAGTCTTCATATGCACATCGCGTCCCTTTCACATTCGGAGAATTTGACACATGACAACAACAGTCCGGGTTTGGGACTTGCCCACTCGCATATTCCATTGGACGCTGGCGACATGCGTTGTCGGACTCATCGCAACGGCAAAATTTGGTAGTGAGGCGATGTTTTGGCACTTTCAATTGGGCTACACCGTCGCGAGCCTGCTGCTCTTTCGCATCATATGGGGCTTTGTGGGCGGCCGCTGGTCTCGCTTTTCGTCATTTCTTTACACGCCAACGACCGTGTTGCGTTTTATACGGCATCAAATTTCTCCTGAGCAAACAGTAGGGCACAACCCCTTGGGTGCCATGTCGGTCTTTGCCTTGTTCGGCGTGCTCTTGCTACAGGTCACATCTGGTCTGATGAGCGATGACGAGATCTCAAATGCAGGTCCGTTGAGCCGCTTTGTGTCCGGCTTTTTGGTCAGCAACGCAACCGATTACCACAAAAACATTGGCCAATTCATTTTGATTGGCTTAGTGACGTTGCATGTGGCCGCGGTTCTTTTTTATCTTGTCAAAAAGAAAGAAAACTTGATCCGACCAATGGTCACCGGCGACAAACAACTCCCCCTACCGATGCCACCGGCGCGAGATGACATGCAAAGCCGACTGACGGCACTGCTGCTACTGACAAGCTCAGTTGGCTTGGTCCAGGGCGTGGTTTACCTAATCGCCTGAGTCGCATTCACTCACAAAACTCGACTTGCCCATGCTCGCCTTCACACCACAAAACCCGGAAATAGCGCTGAGTACCCCGGTCACGTTCAGTGAACTTAACAAGCTTAGATCGGTTTTTAGAGAATACGCCGAGGGGCTGGGTATCGATTTGACTTTTCAGGGGTTTGAGGAAGAGTTGCAACAGCTACCAGGCGACTACGCGGAGCCAAGGGGCGCCTTGCAGGTCGCATGGTTCAACGGTGAAATCGCTGGATGTTGCGCGCTGCGCCCACTGGATACGGTGGATTACCCCAACGCATCGGAAATGAAAAGGCTCTATGTTCGTCCCCCATTCAGAAGACTGGGGCTAGGCCGACAACTCGCCGAGCGTATTCTCGATAAAGCACGCTCTGCTGGCTACGACTGCGTGCTGCTAGACACCCTGAACAATATGGAAAGTGCGCGGGCCCTCTACCAAGACCTGAAGTTCGAAGACATACCGCCTTACTACTTCAATCCCATAGAGGGCTCACACTATTTAAGGGTCAAGCTTTAGAGACAATCTATCTCATCAGCGAGCGCCCGAACTAACCATGTACCCAACGATTAGGCCTTGGCTTGGGCAAGCAAAGTTGCCGCGTCACTGACTTCAAATTTTCCTGGGCCTTCATTATTCAAGGACGCCACTTTGCCATCCTTGATCAGCATGGAATAACGGTTGCTGCGCAAACCCAAACCTTTACCGGTCAAATCCAAGGTCAAACCAGTCGCTTTGGTGAAGGTGGCATCGCCATCGGCCAACATTCGTATTTTTCCGTCAGTTTTTTGGTCGCGCGCCCATGCGCCCATCACAAAAGCATCGTTCACGCTGACACACCAAATTTCATCGACACCAGCAGCCTTGAACTCAGCCGCTGACTCTAGGTAACCCGGCACGTGTTTGGCAGAGCAGGTGGGCGTGAAGGCGCCAGGCAACGCAAACAAGGCGATTGTCTTACCCGCCGTCGCTTGGGCCACGTCAACCGCGTTGGGGCCGAGACTGCAGCCCTCGCCCTCCACTTCAGAAAATTCCATCAAGGTCGTTGCGGGAAGGGTGTCGCCTAATTTGATCATGTGTGCTCCTGATTAACGGATTTCGATTTCGGAATTGAAAACGGCCCACATTGTGAGCCGTTTTTAAAGGGGGCTGCAGAGAGCCCTCGGGATAAGCTTAGACCAGCACGGCCTTTTGAACCAAACGGGTCGCAACCCAGTTCTTGGTTTTGGAGATGGGCCGGCTTTCGGTGATCTCAATGAGGTCACCCAACTTGTACTCGCCCTTTTCATCGTGCGCATGGTACTTGCTGGACTTACCAACAATTTTGCCGTAGAGCTCGTGCTTGACACGACGCTCAATCAACACAGTCACAGTCTTGGACCGTTTATCACTGACCACCTTGCCAACCAAGGTGCGCTTGAGGGATTTTTTAGCTTCCGTCATTTATCGCTCCTTATTTGGC
>CAZLRQ010000008.1:0-17578 GCA_964562035.1 uncultured Rhodoferax sp.
AGATCAAGATCGAGATCGACTCCAAGCCCGAGGTGATGGACAAGCTCGACCGCCGCCTGATCCAGTTGCAGATTGAGCGCGAAGCGGTCAAGAAGGAAAAAGACGAAGCCTCGCAAAAGCGGTTTGAGTTGATCAACGAAGAAATTGCGCGTTTGCAAAAAGAAATTGCCGATCTCGATGAAATCTGGAAAGCCGAGAAAGCCAGCGCGCTGGGCAGCGGCCAGGTGCGTGAAGAGATTGAAAAACTCAAGTTTCAGATCGAAGAACTCACCCGCAAGGGTGACTTCAACAAAGTGGCTGAGCTGCAGTACGGCAAGCTGCCCGAGCTGGAAAAGCGCATGAGCGAAGCCCAGGCCAAAGAGGCTGTGCCGGGCGAGAGCGCGGTGCGGCGCTTGCTGCGCACCTCGGTGGGCACCGAGGAAATTGCCGAGGTGGTGAGCCGCGCCACAGGTATTCCGGTCAGCAAAATGCTGCAAGGCGAGCGCGACAAGTTGCTGCAAATGGAAGGCAAGCTGCACCAGCGCGTGGTGGGCCAAAACGAGGCCATTGCCGCCGTGTCCAACGCCATTCGCCGCTCGCGCTCGGGCTTGAGTGACCCGAACCGGCCTACCGGCTCGTTTCTGTTCTTGGGCCCCACAGGCGTGGGCAAGACTGAGCTGTGCAAGGCGCTGGCAGGGTTCTTGTTTGATTCCGAAGACCACCTGGTGCGCATCGACATGAGTGAATTCATGGAGAAGCATTCCGTGGCCCGCCTGATTGGCGCGCCCCCGGGCTATGTGGGTTACGAGGAGGGCGGTTACCTGACCGAAGCCGTGCGCCGTAAACCCTACAGCGTGCTACTGCTTGATGAAGTCGAAAAAGCCCACCCCGATGTCTTCAACGTGCTGCTGCAAGTGCTGGACGACGGCCGCTTGACCGATGGCCAGGGCCGCACGGTGGACTTCAAAAATACCGTCATCGTCATGACCAGCAACATCGGCTCGCACTTGATCCAGAGCATGGTGGGGCAGGACTACGAAGACGTGAAAGAGGCCGTCACAGGCGAGTTGAAAAACCATTTTCGCCCCGAGTTTTTGAACCGCATTGACGAAACTGTGGTCTTTCACTCGCTGGATGCCACGCACATCACCGAGATTGCGGGTATCCAGATTCAAGTGCTGCAGCAGCGCCTGGCCAAAATGGACCTGACGCTGGAGGTCTCGCCCGCCGCGCTGGCCGAGTTGGCCAAGGTCGGGTTTGACCCGGTGTTTGGCGCCCGGCCGTTGAAGCGGGCGATTCAACAGCGCATTGAAAACCCGCTGTCTAAGTTGCTGCTAGAGGGTAAGTTCATGCCCAAAGATGTGATTCCGGTTGATGTAGACCCTATCCGCTCACCGGGGCAGTTCAGTTTTGGGCACGGAACCTGACTGGCCCTGCGTTCTCTTAAGAACCAGAATGCTATTTAAACCGTAGCGTTTTTATGATGCTGAAGAAGCGTTAGTGTCCTGTTGGGTGCTCAATTTTGGGGTCTTGTCGACAAGTCTTAAAGTCACTGCAGTCAGGCGAAGGCATGACACAACGCAAAAAGCCAGAGTAGCCGTCAATGAATTCTTGAAGCTGCCCGGTTGGCATATCTGCCGTGTCGCCGACGCTCACATCCACGCCACCTGTGATGCGGCCTTGCACGAACTTTCTCTGAACCCGGGCTACGTTGGTGCCGACTGTCGCCCGCGTAAACAGCGACCGGCCGACCTCATGCGCTGATTGTTTTTGTGTGGTGTCGCAGCGATGGATGCCACGTGTAACTATTTGACTTTGAATCGTTTGCTGCAAATCCAGCCAGTTTCAAAGTCAGCTTGCAGCAAGTTGTTTAATCATAATTATGAATTCAGTTTTCTGAAAATGACCGGAGACAACAATGACAACGTATGCCGAATTTCACCGTCGCTCACTCGCTGAGCGTGACACTTTCTGGGCCGAGCAAGCGCAGCTCGTGGACTGGCAAACCCAGCCGCAACAAATTTGTGACTACAGCAACCCGCCTTTTGCCAAGTGGTTTGTCGGTGGTACGACCAACCTGTGTCACAACGCGGTGGATCGGCATTTGAAGGACCGTGCGGACCAATCGGCCTTGATTTTTGTCTCCACTGAAACCAACGAAGAGACGGTCTACTCATTCCGCGACTTGCACGCCGAGGTGCAGCGCATGGCGGCGGTGTTGAAGGACTTGGGCGTTCAAAAAGGTGACCGTGTCCTGATTTACATGCCCATGATTGCCGAGGCTGCCTTTGCCATGTTGGCCTGCACTCGCGTTGGCGCTATTCACTCGGTGGTGTTTGGTGGTTTTGCGTCGGGCTCTTTGGCCTCGCGCATTGAAGACGCTGAGCCCAAGGCCATCATCAGCGCCGACGCAGGCTCGCGCGGCGGCAAGGCCGTGGCTTACAAGCCTCTGCTGGACGAGGCCATTCGCCTGTCAAGCCACAAACCGGATGCAGTTTTGCTGGTGGATCGCGGTCTGGTGCCGATGACGCTGGTCGAAGGGCGTGACCACTTATGGGGCGCCATGCGCCAAAAACACATGAGCACCGTGGTGCCCTGTGAATGGGTCGATGCCACGCACCCCAGCTACACCCTGTACACCAGCGGCACCACGGGAAAGCCCAAAGGCGTGCAGCGCGACACCGGTGGTTATGCTGTGGCGCTGGCCGCCAGCATGAAGCATATATATGCTGGTAACGCTGGTGAAACCTATTTTTCAACGAGCGATATCGGTTGGGTGGTGGGCCACAGCTACATCATTTATGGCCCGTTGATTGCAGGCATGGCTACCATCATGTATGAAGGTTTACCCATTCGCCCGGACGGCGGTATCTGGTGGAGCCTGGTGGAGAAGTACAAAGTCACCGTTATGTTCAGTGCCCCCACCGCCGTGCGGGTGCTCAAAAAACAAGACCCGGCCCTGCTCACCAAATACGACCTTTCCAGCCTGCGCGCCCTGTTTTTGGCGGGTGAGCCGCTGGATGAGCCCACTGCCAAGTGGATCAGCGAAGGCTTGGGCAAGCCCATCATTGACAACTATTGGCAGACCGAGACCGGCTGGCCCATTTTGTCGCTGTGCAATGGCGTGGAGCAGGCATTCAGCAAGTTCGGCTCGCCGGGCAAGGCCGTCTACGGCTATGACGTCAAGCTGTTGGATGACCAAACAGGTGAAGAACTCACCGGGCCGAATCAAAAAGGCGTGGTCGCCATTGAAGGCCCATTGCCCCCCGGTTGCCTGCAAACGGTGTGGCGCGACGATGAGCGCTTTGTTAAAACCTATTGGTCCAGCGTGCCCGGCAAGTTGGTGTACAGCACGTTTGACTGGGGCATTCGGGATGCCGATGGTTACTTTTTCATCTTGGGCCGTACCGATGACGTGATCAATGTTGCGGGGCACCGCCTGGGTACCCGTGAAATTGAGGAAAGTATTTCGGCGCACCCCAACATTGCCGAGGTGGCGGTGGTCGGCGTGGCTGACCAACTCAAGGGCCAGGTGGCCATGGCGTTTGCGGTGGTTAAAGACGCCTCGCTGGTGGCTGACGAAGCTGCCTGTTTGAAGCTTGAAGCCGAAATCATGAAGCTGGTGGACGGTGACTTGGGTGCCGTAGCCCGCCCCGCGCGGGTTCGTTTTGTTACCACCTTGCCTAAAACGCGCAGTGGCAAGTTGCTGCGGCGCGCGGTTCAGGCGGTGTGCGAAGGCCGCGATCCGGGTGACCTGACCACCATGGACGACCCGGCGGCGCTGCAGCAAATCAAGGATTTGCTGGCGTAAGAACTGCTGTTTTCAACCCACACCCAACAGTTAAACCTGCTTGGGTGTAGGTGTTTGATGGCACAATCATGCGAGTTACTAGGCCCCTTCCACTGCCACAGTCGCATCCGCCAAACGGTACAGCCGTGACGCGGAAGGTTAATCAACAACAGCTTTAACCAGCTAATGCTTCCTGAAGGGAAGCGGAGTTCAGCGAAAAATGAGTGAGACCAATCAGGTTTACCAAGCCTACCAGGCGAATACCTACCTCTTCGGTGGCAACGCCCCGTATGTCGAAGAGATGTACGAAAACTACCTGGCGAACCCCAGCAGCGTGCCTGACAGTTGGCGCGACTATTTCGATGCATTGCAGCATGTGCCGGCAGTCGATGGCAGCGACACGCAAGACGTTCCCCATCAACCGGTCATCAACGCTTTTGCCGAGCGCGCCAAAAAAGGCGGCACCAAAGTGGTGGTGGCCAGCGCCGACGCTGAAATGGGTCGCAAGCGCACCGCTGTGCAGCAGCTCATTGCCGCTTACCGCAATGTCGGTCAACGCTGGGCCGATCTTGACCCCCTGAAGCGCACCGAGCGTGACAACATTCCCGAGCTGGACCCCGCCTTTTATGGCTTCAGCGACGCCGACCAGGAAGCGGTGTTCAACACCAGCAACACCTTCTTCGGCAAGGAGACGATGAGCCTGCGCGAATTGATGAACGCGTTGCGCCAGACATACTGCGGCACCATTGGTGCCGAGTACATGTATATCACTGACCAGAACAAAAAACGCTGGTGGCAGGAAAAGCTGGAATCGTCACGTGCCAAACCCACGTTTTCAGCCGAGCAGAAAAAGAAGATTCTGCACAACCTGACGGCGGCAGAAGGCTTGGAGCGCTACCTGCACACCAAGTATGTCGGTCAAAAGCGCTTTTCACTAGAAGGTGGCGAGAGCTTCATTGCTTCCATGAATGAACTGGTGCAACAAGCGGGCGCTGTCGGCATCCAGGAAGTTGTGATTGGCATGGCCCACCGCGGTCGTTTGAACGTGCTGGTGAACACGCTTGGAAAGCTGCCTGGCGACTTGTTTGCCGAGTTCGACCACACGGCGCCTGAAGAGTTGCCATCCGGTGACGTGAAGTACCACCAAGGTTTCAGTTCGGACATCACGACCCCTGGCGGTCCAGTGCACCTGACTTTGGCGTTCAACCCCTCGCACCTGGAAATCGTCAACCCGGTGGTTGAAGGCTCAGTGCGTTCACGCATGGAGCGCCGCGGTGACAAAACGGGCGCGCAAGTGTTGCCCGTGCTGGTGCACGGTGACGCAGCCTTTGCAGGCCAAGGCGTCATCATGGAAACGCTGGCGCTGGCCCAGACCCGCGGTTACTACACCGGCGGCACGGTGCACATTGTGATCAACAACCAGGTGGGTTTCACCACCAGTGATCCGCGCGACAGCCGCTCAACGCTGTATTGCACCGACGTGGTCAAGATGATCGAGTCACCCGTGTTGCACGTGAATGGTGATGATCCTGAAGCCGTGGTCTTGGCAACCCGCTTGGCGCTGGAGTACCGTCAGCAGTTCAACCATGACGTGGTTTTGGACATCGTTTGCTTCCGCAAACTGGGCCACAACGAGCAGGACACCCCAAGCCTGACACAGCCGCTGATGTACAAGAAGATCAGCGCCCATCCCGGCACGCGCAAACTGTACGCTGAAAAGCTGGCAACGCAGGGCTTGGGTGATACCTTGGGGGACGACATGGCCAAGGCCTACCGCACCGCCATGGATGCTGGTAAGCACATGGAAGAGCTGACGATCTCCAACTTCAAGAACAAATACGCGGTCGACTGGACGCCTTTTGTTAACAAAAAGTACAGCGACGCAGCCGACACCACCATGCCAATGGCTGAGTGGAAGCGTCTGGCTGAGCGCCTGACCACCATTCCTTCCACCGTGGCACCCCATTCTTTAGTTGCCAAAGTGTATGAAAACCGTGCGGCCATGGGTCGGGGTGACATCGATGTGGACTGGGGCATGGGCGAGCACATGGCGTTCGCTTCTCTGGTCGCTAGTGGGTATGGTGTGCGCCTGTCGGGTGAGGACTGTGGCCGTGGTACTTTCACACACCGTCATGCGGTGATTCATGACCAGAACCGTGAAAAGTGGGATACCGGTACCTACATTCCGTTGCAAAACGTGGCCGATGGCCAGGCGCCTTTCGTCGTCATTGACTCCATCCTGTCCGAAGAGGCAGTGATGGGCTTTGAGTATGGTTATGCCTCCAACGATCCCAGCACGCTGGTGATCTGGGAAGGCCAGTTTGGCGACTTCGCTAATGGCGCTCAGGTGGTGATTGACCAGTTCATCGCATCGGGTGAAGTGAAATGGGGCCGCGTCAACGGGCTGGTTTTAATGCTGCCGCACGGTTACGAAGGCCAAGGCCCTGAGCACAGCTCGGCGCGTCTGGAGCGCTTCATGCAGTTGTGTGCTGACACCAACATGCAGGTGGTGCAACCCACGACGGCCAGCCAGATCTTCCACGTTCTGCGCCGCCAGATGATCCGCAACCTGCGCAAGCCGCTGATCATCATGACGCCCAAGTCGCTGCTGCGTGCCAAAGATGCGGCATCGCCCTTGAGTGAGTTCACCAAAGGAACTTTCCAGACGGTGATCCCCGAGAACAAGGCGCTGGATGCCAAGAAAGTCAAACGCGTGGTGGCTTGCTCCGGCAAGGTCTACTACGACTTGGTCAAGAAGCGGGAAGAGAAGGGCGCTGACGACGTGGCGATTTTGCGCGTTGAGCAGTTGTACCCGTTCCCACACAAAGCGTTTTCAACCGAGTTGAAGAAGTACCCCAACGCCACTGACGTGGTCTGGTGCCAAGACGAGCCCCAAAACCAGGGCGCCTGGTTCTTCGTGCAGCACTACATCCACGAAAACATGCTGGATGGCCAGAAGCTTGGTTATTCCGGTCGCGCGGCCTCGGCGTCGCCTGCGGTGGGTTACTCGCATTTGCACCAAGAGCAGCAAAAAGCACTGGTTGAAGGTGCGTTTGGCAAGCTCAAGGGCTTCATCCTGACCAAATAAGACTGACCTTGGTTTTCCGGCCCAGCGCCAAGCGCTGGCGCTGGGGCCTGTGAACAATAAATACCGAAAGAATTGATATGGCAATCGTAGAAGTGAAAGTTCCCCAGCTGTCCGAATCCGTGGCGGAAGCCACCATGGTGACCTGGAAGAAGCGTGCGGGTGAGTCGGTGGTGGCGGACGAAATCCTGATCGAAATTGAAACAGACAAAGTGGTGCTGGAAGTGCCCGCACCAGCGTCTGGCATCATGGTTCAATTGGTTCGCAACGATGGCGACACAGTCGCCAGCGAAGAGGTCATTGCCCGCATTGACACCGAAGGCACCGCAGCCGTGAGCCCTCTGGAAGTCACTGCCGCACCAGTCACCACACCCGTGGCCGGTGCTGCGGCACCAGCTGCTGCCAACAAGAGCGATGTGGCCATGCCTGCTGCGGCAAAGCTGCTGGCGGATAACAAAATGTCGGTCGCTGCGGTGACTGGCACAGGTAAAGATGGCCGTGTTACCAAAGGTGATGTGTTGGGTGCAGTGGCTGCAGGGTCGGCCCCTAAAGCCGTCGCAGCGCCTGCTATGCCCGCGCCTGCCAAGGTAGCTTTGTTGCCTCAAGTGGCCGCCCCTGCGGTGTCGCTGGGTGATCGTCCTGAGCAACGCGTGCCCATGAGCCGCCTGCGTGCCCGCGTGGCCGAGCGCTTGTTGCAGTCCCAGTCCACCAATGCCATCCTGACCACCTTCAACGAGGTGAACATGGGCCCGGTGATGGACATGCGCAAGAAATTCCAGGACGCCTTCACCAAAGAGCATGGCGTCAAGATTGGTTTCATGAGTTTCTTTGTGAAAGCGGCTGTGCACGCGCTGAAGAAATTCCCGGTGTTGAACGCGTCGGTTGATGGCAATGACATCGTTTACCACGGCTTCTTTGACATCGGTATCGCTGTGGGTTCGCCACGCGGTTTGGTGGTGCCAATTTTGCGTAACGCGGACCAAATGAGCTTCGCCGACATTGAGAAAAAGATTGCCGAATTCGGTCAAAAGGCCAAAGACGGCAAGCTGAGCATGGAAGAAATGACCGGCGGTACTTTCTCCATCAGCAACGGTGGCACTTTCGGTTCCATGTTGTCGACCCCGATCATCAACCCACCGCAGAGCGCGATTTTGGGTGTGCACGCCACCAAAGACCGTGCCATGGTCGTTAATGGTCAAGTGGTGGTGCAGCCCATCAACTACTTGGCAATGAGTTACGACCACCGCATCATCGACGGCCGCGAAGCCGTGCTGGGCCTGGTCGCCATGAAGGAAGCGCTGGAAGATCCATCGCGCCTCTTGTTCGACATCTAAACCCAAGCCTATTGAGCCCACCCGTATGGCCGGACTGCAGTTTCCGCCCTGGGGTGGGTTTTTTTCAACCTGATTTCTGGAATTCTCATGAGCAAACAATTCGACGTGATCGTTATCGGTGGTGGCCCAGGTGGTTACATTGCAGCCATTCGTGCTGCTCAGTTGGGCTTCAACGTGGCCTGTATTGACGAGTGGAAGAACGCCAAGGGCGGTCCCGCTCTGGGCGGCACTTGTACCAATGTGGGTTGCATCCCCAGCAAGGCGCTGTTGCAGTCCTCAGAACACTTTGAACATGCGGGCAAGCACTTTGCCGAGCATGGCATTTCGGTCTCTGGTTTGGGCCTGGATTTGGCCAAGATGGTGGGTCGCAAAGACACCGTGGTCAAACAAAACAATGACGGTATTCAGTACCTGTTGAAAAAGAACAAGGTCAGTTCTTTCCATGGTCGCGGTTCTTTTGTGAAGGCAGTCGAGGGGGGCTACGAGATCAAGGTGGCGGGCGCAACTGAAGAAATCTTGATTGGTAAGCAAGTTATCATTGCGACCGGTTCCAACGCCCGTGCGTTGCCTGGTACGCCGTTTGATGAGGAAACCATCCTGTCCAACGACGGCGCACTGCGCATCGGCACTGTGCCCAAGAAGCTGGCGCTGATTGGCTCTGGCGTGATTGGTCTGGAGATGGGATCAGTGTGGCGCCGTTTGGGTGCCGATGTGACGATTCTGGAGGGTTTGCCCACGTTCCTGGGCGCCGTGGATGAACAAATTGCCAAAGAAGCACACAAGGCTTTTGTCAAGCAAGGTTTGAAGATTGAATTGGGCGTGAAGGTTGGCGAGATCAAGACGACCAAGAAAGGTGTCAGCGTCGCGTGGACCAATGCCAAAGGCGAAGCCCAAACGCTGGACGCCGACAAGCTGATTGTCTCGATTGGCCGCGTGCCCAACACGATTGGCCTGAACGTCGAAGCGGTGGGCCTGAAGCTGGACGAACGTGGTGCCATTGTGGTGGATGAGGAATGCCGCACCAGCCTGCCCGGTGTGTGGGCGGTGGGTGACGTGGTGCGTGGCCCAATGCTGGCGCACAAGGCAGAAGAAGAGGGCGTTGCGGTGGCGGAGCGCATTGCCGGTCAACATGGCCATGTCAACTTCAACACCATTCCTTGGGTGATTTACACCAGCCCCGAGATTGCCTGGGTCGGGCGCACCGAGCAGCAACTCAAAGCCGACGGCGTGGCCTACAAAGCGGGCACATTTCCATTTTTGGCGAATGGCCGTGCGCGCGCTTTGGGCGACACCACGGGCATGGTCAAAATGCTGGCAGATGCGGCGACCGACGAGATTTTGGGCGTGCACATCGTGGGCCCGATGGCGAGCGAGTTGATTGCCGAATGCGTGGTGGCCATGGAGTTCCGCGCCAGCAGCGAAGACCTGGCACGCATTTGCCACGCGCATCCGTCATTGAGCGAAGCGACCAAAGAAGCGGCATTGGCCGTTGACAAGCGCACGCTCAATTTCTGACCGGCTTGTGATCAAACAGTCGCAACGCTATGCCCATGTCCGTTAAAAAAGCGTACGAAGCAGAACTGACCAGCCGGGGTTACACCAGTGACCCCGCGCAGCTGCGCGCAGTTCTGGCGCTGGAGCGTTGTGCGCAGGAGTGGGCCGTTTTCAAGGAAAAGCGCTCCAATCCGTTAAAAAAAATCATCAATCGCCCCAAGATTCCGCGTGGCGTTTACCTTTACGGCGGCGTTGGCCGCGGTAAGAGTTTTTTAATGGATTGTTTTTATGGGGCGGTGCCGCTGCAACGCAAGACCCGGCTGCATTTTCATGAGTTCATGCGCGAGGTTCATCGTGAGTTGGCTGGTCTTCAGGGCACGGTCAATCCCCTGGATGTCTTGGCCAAAAGCATTGCCAAGCGCTATCGCCTGATTTGCTTCGATGAGTTTCATGTGGCTGACATCACGGACGCAATGATCTTGCACCGGCTGTTGGCGGCCTTGTTTGAAAATGGCGTGGGCCTGGTGACCACGTCCAACTTCAAGCCGGATGAGTTGTACCCCAATGGGCTGCATCGGGATCGCATCTTGCCAGCCATTGCTTTGCTGAACGCCAACCTGGAAGTCATTAATGTTGACAATGGCACGGATTACCGTCGGCGAACCTTAGAGCAACTCAATCTGTATCACATGCCGCTGGGTGATGCGGCCGACCAAGCGATGGATGACGCGTTCGACCGGCTGGCTGAGTCGCAAGACGAGGACCCCGTGCTTCACATTGAGTCGCGTGTGATTCGCTCGCGCCGAAAGGCCGGTGGCATGGTGTGGTTTGACTTCAAAGCTTTGTGTGGCGGCCCACGTTCTCAAAATGACTATCTTGAAATTGCAACGCAGTTTCATACGGTTTTTTTGAGCGATGTGCCTCACATGCCGGTCCGAATGGCGTCTGAGGCCCGGCGTTTTACTTGGTTGGTGGACGTGCTTTACGATCGGCGTGTCAAATTGATTTTGTCGGCGGCAGTGCCTGCGGAGGCCTTGTACACGGAGGGCCCCTTGGTTCACGAGTTTCCGCGCACGGTTTCGCGGCTGAACGAAATGCAGTCCAGTGAGTTTCTCGCGCTGGAGCGCCGCATTGTGGATACCCGTTTGACATGAAGCGAGGCATCTTTTTCTGGCTTGTGGTCGCCATGGCGGTCAGTGCACATGCCCAACCAGTGGTGCCGCCACCAGCGCAGAACGTCGCGAATAAGGGTGACGAGCGCAGCCGTATTGACGCAGCGCGTTTGAACGCCAAGGCCGAATTTGACCAGCAATCCAAGGTTTGCTATGCCAAATTCGCAGTCTTTGATTGCATTGCGCAAGCCCGTGGAAAGCAGCGTGTGCAGTTGGATACGCTTCGTCGCGAAGAGGTGGTGTTGAAGCAAGCGGCGCGTGAACAAAAGGTGCAAGCCCAACTGGTACGTTTGCAAGCCAAAGCGCTTAACACCAAAGAAGCGGTGCCGTCAGCGACAGACCCGCACTCAAACCCCGGCGCTGCATCGACAGATCAGCGTCTCCCAGCGCAGTCATTGCCCGATTCCCGCTGACATCACGCAAACTTTGACGGACCATGATGGCGCGCGACAAAAGATCAGGGCGCCAGCGGTTCCAGTTTCACAATCACGAGTGACAAGTTGTCGCCGCCACCACGTGCGCGGTTCCTGGCCTTCTCTATCAAAAATTCGGTGGCCTCGCGCGGTGTCAGGCTGGAGAGAATTGAGCCCATTTCTTCGTTGGTGAAGTAGTGCCAAACGCCATCGCTGCAGGCCATCAGGGTATCGCCAGCACGCAGTTTGGGAATGAAATGGATGTCGACCGGCGGTTCGCTCTCGGTTCCAAGGCAGCCCATGAGAATGTTGGATTGGGGGTGCACACTGGCCTGCTCTTCGGTGATCTCTCCCCGATTGACCAACGCTTGAACGTACGAATGATCCGTGGTTCGTTTGATAAATTGATCCCCTCTGTAGTGGTAAATCCGAGAGTCGCCGGCATGAACCCAATGGCATGCGCCGCCAGGATTGATCAAAAAAGCAACCACTGTGCTGTGCGGTTCTTCTTCGGCCGCAATAGCGGTCAACTTGATGACGGTGTGCGCTTCCTGAACCAATTGCATTAACAGGGCCGCGGGGTCATCGCGTTCGGGCGAGTAGCGTTCAAACAACTGCCGCGCAGTCATCATGACTTGGTCGGATGCCTTTCGCCCCCCGCTCCGACCACCCATGCCATCGGCGAGCACGGCGAGCACGCAGCCGCTGACCCGTGAATGGCTCAATAAAACCACTTGATCCTGTTGGTAGTCGCGGTCACCTTTGTGGATGCCGGTTGAAGCGGTAAGACGATAGCCTTTGGTCATATGGAGCAACTAAACAAGTCGAGGATCCCTTTGCACGAAACGAAGCAATTCGAATAAAACCGTATTATCAAGCCAAGCCCTTTGCCGGTTCTGGCGCTTTGGCATGCAAACTTTTTTAGCGTTTTAACGGCACTGTTTTTACGATGCGCTTCCTTTTTCACTTCCGGTGTGCCGCAGCGCACGGCCATTCCTGCTCGCTGGTGCGTCAATGAGTTTGCAGGAGCAGATCGGTGAAGTCTTTGCCGCCGACGGTTTACTGTCCCAGCAAGTGATGGACTTCAAGCCCAGAGCCGGTCAAACCGAGATGGCGCAGGCCATTGCCCAGACCATGGAGGAGGGCGGTGTGCTGGTGGTCGAGGCGGGGACCGGCATTGGAAAAACGTTTGCTTATCTGGTGCCCTTGCTGCTCAGTGGCGTTCGGGTGCTGATTTCAACAGCAACCAAGACCCTCCAAGATCAGCTTTTCAGTCGAGATTTGCCGGGGCTGATTCGAGCGTTGGGTTGTCCGGTTCGGGTTGCGCTGCTCAAGGGGCGGGCCAGTTATTTGTGCCTTCACCGGCTGGACTACGCCCGGTTTGATGTGAGGCAAGAGGACAGGGCGGCCATCAAGACCTTGGCCGACCTGGAGGTCTGGGCGCTCACCACACGGACTGGCGATCTGACTGAGTTGCCGGGGCTGGACGAGCGTTCAGCAGTGATCCCGATGGTGACCTCCACCCGTGAAAACTGTCTGGGCGCCAGCTGCCCCCAGTTCCAGCGCTGTTTTGTCAATGTGGCCCGGCGTGAGGCGCTGCAGGCCGATGTCGTAGTCGTCAACCATCACCTTTTTTTTGCCGATCTGGTCGTGCGCGAGTCTGGTATGGCCGAGTTGCTGCCTTCCGTGCAGACCGTCATTTTTGATGAGGCGCACCAACTCAATGAGATTGGCGTGCAGTTTCTGGGTCAGCAGTTAACCACCGGCCAGTTGCTGGACTTTGCCCGCGATTTATTGACGGGCGGACTCCAGTACGCCCGTGGCTTGTGTGATTGGCCGACGCTCGCCTCTGGCATTGAATACGCGGCACGCGATTTACGGATGGTCGTGGGGGGCTTGGAGCGTGGCGTCCGACTGCGCTGGTCTGGTCAGGCACCGGATCAGGTCGACGCAACGGATTGGTACCAAGCCATTGCGCAACTCCAAGTGGCCAGTCGACAAACCATTGACGCCCTCAATACCGTGAGTGACCTGTCGCCTGACTTGTCACGTCTTAACGAGCGCGCCCAGTCTTTGGCAGCACGCTTGGCCTTGTTTGCCGAGGCCAGCGATGGGCGTTTTGCGAGGTGGGTTGACGTCGGGCTGCATCTAAAGTTGGTGGTGTCACCGATAGACATTGCCCACGCGATGCAGACACAGGTGATCGGGACACACCAGGAGAGCATTTCACGGCGTTCCTGGGTCTTTACATCGGCCACATTGGGCGACGATCCCAAATTACGCTGGTTTACTGAGCCCTGCGGACTGGGGGATGCCCAAATTTTGCGGCTGGCAAGTCCGTTCGATTACCCGCGACAAGCCGCTTTGTATGTACCCTTGAATTTTTTGAAACCTAATGACCCCACGCATGCCTTGCAGGTCGCCCAATTGGTGGCCGAGGGGGCTCAGGTGATTGGTGGGCGGACCCTTGTCCTCACCACAACGTTGCGCGCTCTGAAGGCCATCAGTGACAGGTTGAAGGTCATTTTTGCGGCGTCGCCAGATTTGGAGGTCTGGACGCAGGGCCAGTCATCCAAGCGAGAGTTGTTAGAACGTTTGCGTCAAGGTGGCTCAGGCGGGCGTCCGGGCTGTATCTTGGTGGCGTCTGCTTCGTTTTGGGAGGGCGTCGACATTTCCGGCGATGCTTTGCAGTTGTTGGTCATGGACAAGCTGCCTTTTCCCCCACCAGACGACCCCTTGGTCCAAGCCCGTTCACGCCATTGGGAGGCGGCCGGGAAAAGTGTATTCAACAATTACGCCATGCCGGAAGCTGCTTTGGTGCTTAAGCAGGGTGCCGGCCGACTGATTCGCTCAGAAACAGACCGCGGCGTGCTTGTGGTTTGTGACAGCCGGTTGGGTGCCGCAGGCTACGGCAAGCGACTCATCAAGGCGCTGCCACCCATGCGAAGAATCACCACAGACGCCGAGTGGCAAGACGCATTGTTTGCTCTTACCAAACCTTCCACCATGGATCAGAACTGCTTTTGAAACCACGGCTCAGGTAATCAGTTTGGGGGTAGTTCTTTTCAAGCACACGCTGGGTGTCATCACGCAATTGGGTCATACCCAAGGCATCGTATGACTTGACCATGATAAACAGGGCTTCCTCCAAAGCTGGTACACCTTGGTAATCGGTGATCGCGATTTGCGCCCTGTTAATGGCCGCCACGTAGGCGGCCCGACCGAAGTAATAGCGCGCAACATGTACCTCGTATTGGGCGAGAGAGTTCACGATGTAGGTCATGCGCTGACTTGCATCAGGCGCGTAACGCGAGTCAGGGAAGCGCGAAGTCAGTTCCTTGAAGGATTCGAATGATTCTTTGGCTGCTTTCTGATCCCGCTCTGCCAGGTCTTGCCGGGTGATTGACGAAAAAAGTCCTAAATCATCATTGAAGTTGATGATGCCTTTGAGGTAGAACGCATAGTCCAGTGCAGGGCTGGACGGGTGTAACTTGATGAAGCGGTCCAGCGTGGCGATAGCTTGCGCCACTTCACCGGCCTTGTAGTGCGCGTAAGCCTTGTCGATTTGAGCCTGTTGGGCCAGTGGTGTGCCTGCGGCGCGCCCTTCCAACTTTTCAAAAAGAACCACGGCTTTGTCATAGCCCCCCGAGCCCAGTTCATCTTTGGCTTCAGCGTAAAGCTTGTTGGGACTCCAGCCTGCAGTCTTGTCCTCAGGGATTGACGAGCAGCCCGTCACCGTTAACGACATACCTGCAAGTACCCAGAGAGAGACAGCAGATAATTTGGCACGAAGCATGTGGGACCACTTTCTTGAACAATAGCAAATTAATTATATCGACCGTGTCTGATGCGGACAGTTCGGACGAAGGGCCGGACATTGGCCCCGAGGGGGAGTCGCGGCCCCTGGTCTTTGGCGAATCGCTGCACGGAAAGCGTCTTGATTTGGCGCTGGCGGAGTTGGTTCCGGAGTTTTCCCGCAGTTATCTGCAGCAACTGATTGGGGGGGGGGCGGTTACGGTCAACGGCGTGTCGTCCGTGAAACCATCCAGTCGTATCAAGGCTGGCGACCGTGGCGTCATTGAGTTGCGCCCCACGCCACAAAGCCAAGCGTTCAAGCCGGAACCGATGGACTTGGAGGTGGTTTATGAAGACGAACACCTGCGCGTCATCAATAAACCCGCCGGGTTGGTGGTGCACCCCGCGCCGGGCAATTGGAGTGGGACCTTGCTGAATGGCTTGCTGGCGTCTGATGAGAAAGCCGCTTTGCTACCGCGAGCCGGCATTGTTCACCGGCTTGACAAGGACACCAGTGGTTTGATGGTCGTAGCGCGAACCCGTGCGGCAATGGATGCGCTGGTCAAGCTGATTGCCGCACACGAAGTCAGTCGCCAATATTTGGCCCTGGCTCACCGCCCCTGGGTTGGGGCTGCCTCGCTGGCAGTGGATGCCCCCATCGGTCGTGACCCTCGTAATCGCCTTCGCATGGCCGTCGTGGACCTCAATCAAAACCAAGGCAAGTTGGCCAAAACCGAGGTGCATGTTCTTGAGCGGGCGGCGGCGGGCTGTTTGGTAAAGTGTGTTTTACACACTGGCCGCACGCACCAAATTCGCGTCCATATGGCGTCTATTGGTCATCCGCTGGTCGCTGATGAGGTGTACGGTGGCGCACAGGCCGCCGGTATGACCAGGCAAGCATTGCATGCGTTTCACCTGTCGTTTACCCACCCCACGAGTGGGCGCGAGATGGTGTTTCGCGCACTTTTGCCCTCCGATTTCAAAGCTGCCTTGGTGAATTGGGGTGTAAGTTACAATTTGGGCTAAGGCTTCAGCCCGCAATCACCTCTCCGTTCTGTTGAGTTGCGCACGGCAAACCAAGCGTTTTGCTGTCGTCAATGCCCATTGTTTAAATTTTGCACCAGCAAATCGCGTTCTTCGGAACCTCACCACCATGAATACGTTGGATGCCAAGCGCATCCTTGAAACGGCCCTGATCTGTTCGCAGCAACCTCTGCGTCTGTCTGAGTTGCGTACACTTTTTTCGGATGAGCTTGGCGCTGACTCGATCAAGCTGCTGCTGAATCAGCTTCAGCAAGATTGGTCGCAGCGCGGTGTGGAGTTGGTTTGTGTTTCTACGGGCTGGCGTTTTCAAAGCCGGCCGGAAATGCGGGTCTATCTGGAGCGACTTCACCCAGAAAAGCCACCGCGGTATGCGCGTGCCACGCTGGAGACGCTGGCTATCATTGCCTATCGGCAGCCAGTGACGCGAGGTGATATTGAAGAAATCAGGGGCGTTGCGGTAAATTCACTGCTGATTAAGCAGTTGGAAGACCGGGGCTGGATTGAAGTTGTCGGTCACAGAGATGTGATTGGGCGCCCCGCCTTGCTGGCCACGACGCGGCATTTTCTGGAGGATCTTGGTCTGGAGTCTCTGGATCAGTTGCCTTTGATTGAAACGGCAGCGCAGCAGGCTGAGGCCTTCAACAACGCTGGCTTGAGCATGGATGAGATTCAGGGGCAGCTGGACATGCCTGCTGTTTTCTTGACGAATTTAAATAGTGCGAACAGCACGAGTGATGCTGGCAACACCGCAGAGGCGGGTTTGCTGTCAACTGCATCTGAACTACTTTTCTCTAAGGGAAACCTTCCATGAATCCAAACGATACCGATATGCCCGCTAGCCCCAACCCCGCCGCAGCGCCTGAAATCAGCGCAGGTCGAGTTGCTGTGCCAGCGGCGTTGAGTCCCGGAAATCGGTTCGATGATGTCGTGTCCGGGCAGTTCGACGCTGATGAAGAGCGGGAGGATATTGCGCCCTTGAAGCGCGTGTTGGCGCCGCAAGCTGAAACGCCCAAGTTGCATAAAGTTCTCGCGCAGGCGGGCATGGGGTCGCGGCTTGAAATGGAGCAGTTGATTCTTGAGGGGCGAATCACGGTCAACAACGAACCAGCACACATTGGGCAGCGCGTTCAATTTGGTGATCATGTCAAGGTCAATGGCAAACCTATTCGGTTCCGAATTGAGGCACCACCAGCGCGCGTGATTGCGTACCACAAGCCCATCGGTGAGGTGGTGACCCATGACGATCCACAAAATCGCCCCACAGTCTTTCGCAGGCTGCCCAAGTTGTTTCAGGGCAAGTGGCAGTCGGTGGGGCGGCTTGACCTCAACACGGAAGGCTTGCTGTTATTCACCAGCTCAGGCGAGTTGGCCAACAATTTGATGCACCCCCGTTTCGGCTTGGAGCGTGAATACGCCGTGCGGGTTTTGGGGGCCTTGAACAAAGAAGAGCGGCAAAAGCTTCTGGCGGGTGT
>CAZLRQ010000008.1:17678-24282 GCA_964562035.1 uncultured Rhodoferax sp.
CCCGATCGCTCGGGCGTGGATCAGGATCGAAACGCTCAAAATAGGCGGCGTGGCGTGCGCGGCAGCGGTCCGCGCAGTTCTGGTAGCGGTTTGCGAAGCATGCCATCTGCTAGCCCGAGAGGTTTTGGGCAGGGTGCCCCGGTGGATAGCGCGCGCGGCGGCAAGCGACGCGTTGAGCCACGCAACCAGCCGAGCAATTCAAATCAGCCGGACCCGATGAAAACGGCCTTTGGTTACATTGGTGCAGACAGCTTCACCAAGCAGCGGCAGGATCAGGGCATGCGCAAAGGCGGCGCTCCAAATGGGGCCCCCCGTAAAGGCGGCCGTAGCCGCTAAAAGCCTCTGAAAAATCACCTGGATGCTCTGCAGAAAGGTCCACTTGGGCTTACTCATCCGGGGTCACCGGCTGAGGCCAGCCGCTTCAAGGTTAAAATCGAAGGCTTTGCCCGGTGGGTGAAAGAAATTTTTTAAAATTCTGGAAATTTATGACTATCGAACGCACTCTCTCCATCATCAAGCCTGACGCTGTCGCCAAGAACGTTATTGGTCAAATTTACGCACGCTTTGAAGCTGCGGGCCTGAAAGTTGTCGCTGCCCGCATGGCACACCTCTCTCGTGTCGAGGCTGAGGCTTTCTATTCGGTTCACAAAGAGCGTCCTTTCTTCAAGGACTTGGTTGACTTCATGATCTCTGGTCCCGTGATGATCCAGGCGCTGGAAGGCGAAAATGCGATCCTCAAGCACCGTGATTTGATGGGCGCGACAGACCCTAAAAAGGCTGCAGCAGGTACGATTCGCGCTGATTTTGCTGACAGCATTGATGCCAACGCTGTTCACGGCTCTGACGCCGCTGAAACCGCCGCCGTGGAGATTAGTTTCTTCTTTGCCGGCATGAACGTGTATTCCCGCTAAGCCATGCAATGACGGCCAATTTGCTCGATTACGACCTCGAGGGTTTGGCCCTTCACTGTGAACGACTGGGTGAGAAGCGTTATCGTGCCATTCAGTTGTTCCGGTGGATTCATCAAAAAGGCGCTGCCCGTTTTGATGATATGACCGATCTGGCCAAGTCCTTGCGTGAAAAACTGAAGGTTTCAGCACACGTCAAGGCGCTAGACGTAATTTCACAGCATATTTCCTCAGATGGCACCATCAAGTGGCTGTTTGATGTTGGCGCTGGCAACGCCGTTGAAGCGGTTTTTATTCCCGAAAGTGATCGGGGCACGTTGTGCATTTCATCCCAAGCGGGCTGTGCTGTGGGCTGCCGGTTTTGCTCAACGGGCCATCAAGGTTTCAGCAGAAACCTGACATCGGGTGAGATTGTTGCCCAGCTCTGGTTTGCAGAGCATTTCTTGCGAAAACATCTCCAGCGTGATGACCGCGTCATATCGAACGTGGTGATGATGGGGATGGGTGAGCCTCTGCAAAATTACGATGAGCTCGTTCCCGCATTGCGCGTCATGTTGGACGACCATGGGTATGGCTTGTCCAGGCGTCGGGTGACGGTGTCGACCTCTGGCGTTGTGCCCATGATGGATCGCCTCGCCCTTGATTGTCCTGTCGCGTTAGCGGTTTCCCTGCATGCGCCTAGCGACGATTTGCGCAGTAATTTGGTTCCTTTGAATCGTAAGTACCCAATTGCAGAACTGTTGGATTGCTGTAGTCGCTACTTGGCGCACGCGCCGCGTGATTTCATCACCTTTGAATATTGCATGCTGGATGGCGTTAACGACCAGGTTGAGCATGCGCAACAGCTCGTGAGCCTTGTGAGAAAACATGCGAACGGTGGCGTTTGGTGTAAATTTAATCTCATTCCTTTTAATCCTTTCCCGGCTTCGGGTTTGGTGCGCTCGTCGCCTGAGCAAGTACAAATTTTTGCCAAAATTTTGAGCGACGCTGGCATCGTGACCACGGTTCGCAAGACACGCGGTGACGACATTGACGCCGCTTGTGGCCAACTGGCTGGCGATGTTAAAGATCGAACCGGTGTGACTGGGCGAATGGCACGCCAGCGCACCATGATGTTGAAGCCCGTCACGTCCTTTGATGACGTGACTAAGGAGAACTGAACCATGCTGAGGAATGGATCCTTTGGGGTGTCTCCAGCGCCACACCGCATGCTGGGATTGGGACTGCTTTTGCTGCTGGCAATGTTGTCTGGTTGTGCGAGTCAGCCGAATCAATCGGGAGCGGGCGAGTCTCATTCGGAAATCATCACTGAGTCTGATGAGACTGACGCTCGCAAACGTGCGCGTATTCGTCTGGAGTTGGCCGTTGGGTATTTCGAGCAGGGACAAACCACCATTGCGCTGGACGAGCTCAAGCAGTCGATCCTTGCCGATCCCACTTACTCGGAAGGTTACAACTTGAGGGGCTTGATTTACATGCGCCTGGATGACTTTCGGTTTGCCGAGGAAAGTTTCCGGAAGGCGCTGAGTCTTCAGCCCAAAGATTCCAATGTGATGCACAACCTGGGCTGGCTGATGTGTCAGCGTGCACGCTATGCGGAGTCCTCGGAACTGTTCAACAGGGCTTTGAGTAATTCGCAATACGGTGAGCGCGCCAAAACATTCAGGGCGCAGGGGCTTTGCCAATCTCGAGCGGGGTTGCGCACCGAAGCTGAAGCCAGTTTGATGAAGTCTTACGAGCTCGATGCCGGTAATCCAATCACCGCCTACAACCTGGCTGACTTGTTGTTTCAGCGCGGCGACTTTGCTCGCTCCCAGTTTTATGTACGGCGTTTGAATAACAGCGAGTTGGCTAATGCCGAGTCGCTTTGGCTTGGCGTCAAGGTGGAGCGGCAGTTGGCCAACCGCGATGCCATGCTGCAGTTGGCCGGGCAATTAGAAAAACGCTTTCCGCAGTCTGCACAAGCTGCGGCTTACCAGCGGGGCTCTTTTAATGAATGATCACGTTGAATCCTCCAGTGGTTCTACGCCAATGACGGAGTCATCAAAGTCGGTGTCTGCCGGTTCCTTGTTACGCAGCGCCCGCGAGGCGGAAGGGCTACATATTGCGGCCATGGCCGTATCGCTCAAGGTTCCTGTGAGCAAGATCGAGGCCCTTGAGACGGACAACCTGGATTTATTGCCCGACTTGGTTTTTGCGCGCGCACTCGCGTCAAGCATGTGCCGGGCCTTGAAAATTGACCCAGCTCCAGTTTTGGAGAAAATGCCCAGTTCCTCTGCGCCGCCCATGAAGACAGATGAGTCTGGAATCAACGCGCCCTTCAGAGTGCCAGGCGAGGTGTCGAATTTCACTTTATGGCGCCAGCTTTCTAAACCTGTGGTGTTGGCTGTCGTTGTGCTGTTGGTCGGCGCGCTGGTTCTGTTGCTGACCCCATTTTCTCCCACGATGGGAGACATGGAGGCGGTGACGTCAAACACCGTTGAGACGACACCATCGCCGCCCGGTTTGCTTTCTTCGCCTGATCAGGCGGCGGGTCAGGCCAGTTTGACTGGCAACGTTGTGACGTCACCCGCACCAGTTTTGTCGACTTCCGAGGTCTTGCCCATGGGCTCTTCGGCCAGTGTGGACGGACCTGCT
Organism: uncultured Rhodoferax sp.; assembly: GCA_964562035.1. Taxonomy (GTDB): domain Bacteria; phylum Pseudomonadota; class Gammaproteobacteria; order Burkholderiales; family Burkholderiaceae_C; genus Rhodoferax. The sequence goes on from CAZLRQ010000008.1 coordinate 21,224, forward strand.
AACGCGGTAACGCCTAGCGCGGCACTCGATACCTCGTCACCAACGATTGAAGGTTCAGGCTTGGCAACTGGCTTATTGGTGTTGAAAGCAAAAGATGCATCATGGGTTCAGGTTATCGATGCCGCAGGGGTGGTGCAAGTGCGCAAGACGCTTCTGGCTGGTGAAGTTGTGGGTGTTTCTGGCGTACTGCCGTTGGCGGTTGTTCTGGGTCGAGCTGACGCCGTTGATGTTCAAGTGAAAGGTCAACCCTTTGATGTGGCTGCGCGAACCAAAGAGAACATTGCTCGTTTTGAGGTGAGGTAATGGACGAATTTTTGCCAATTGATTCTGCTGCCGCCAAACCGCGCCGATCGCAGCAAGCGCGTGTCGTTTGGGGTTCTCGCGTGGTGACAGTGGGTGGTGATGCTCCGGTCAGAGTTCAATCCATGACCAACACCGACACAGTGGACGTCATTGGGACAGCGATTCAAGTCAAGGCGCTGGCGCTGGCTGGGTCTGAAATGGTGCGCCTGACGGTGAATACCCCCGAGGCGGCTGAGGCGGTTCCCCATGTTCGGGACCAGTTGGACCGGATGGGCATTGATGTGCCTCTGGTAGGCGACTTTCATTACAACGGTCACCGGCTGTTGACCGATTACCCGGCGTGCGCGGAGGCGCTGTCCAAGTACCGCATTAACCCGGGCAATGTGGGTAAGGGTGACAAGCGCGATCGGCAGTTTGGCTTGATGATTGAAGCCGCCATGCGCTGGAGCAAGCCCGTTCGCATTGGCGTTAACTGGGGAAGTTTGGATCAGGAGTTGCTGGCCAATTTGATGGACGAAAACAGCCGTCGCGCCCAGCCTTGGGGTGCCAAGCCTGTGATGTACGAAGCGCTGATTACCTCGGCCATTGAGTCGGCGCGCCGCGCCTCAGACATGGGGATGAGCCCCAACCAGATCATTTTGTCCTGCAAGGTCAGTGGCGTTCAGGATTTGATTTCGGTGTACCGTGAGTTGGCCAAGCGCTGTGATTACCCCTTGCATCTTGGCCTGACAGAGGCAGGGATGGGCACCAAAGGTGCGGTAGCTTCGGCAGCGGCACTTTCTGTACTTTTGCAGGAAGGCATCGGTGACACCATTCGTGTTTCGCTGACGCCTCAGCCCGGTGAGGCTAGAACGCAGGAGGTGGTGATTGCCTGTGAAATTTTGCAGGCACTTGAGCTTAGATCGTTTGTGCCAAGTGTGACAGCATGTCCGGGTTGCGGTCGAACTACCAGCACAACCTTTCAGGAGTTGACCAAACAGATTGAAGATTTTTTGCGTTCGCAGATGCCTATCTGGCGCGAAAAATACCCAGGGGTTGAAAAGCTCAAGGTGGCCGTGATGGGCTGTATCGTCAATGGACCTGGTGAGAGCAAGCATGCTGACATCGGCATCAGTTTGCCGGGTACCGGTGAGGCGCCGGCTGCGCCGGTCTTTATTGATGGTGAAAAGCGCCTGACTTTGCGGGGTGACGCCATTGCGCAAGAGTTTCAGGCACTGGTTGAAAATTACGTTGAACAGCGTTTCGGAAAGCCAGTGGCTGCCGCAACCGCTTGACATTGCTCATGATAGAAAAAGAAATGACTGGAAAAGTTGAGAAGTTGACCGGGGTCAAGGGTATGAACGATGTTCTGCCGCCCGACTCTGCGGCGGTGGAGTGGCTGGAATCGCGTGTTCGATCGCTCATGGCGCGCTACGCTTACCGAAACATTCGCACGCCCATCGTGGAGCGCACTCCGCTCTTTGTGCGTGGTCTCGGTCAAGTGACGGATATCGTTGAAAAGGAAATGTATTCCTTTGAAGACCGTTTGAATGGTGACTCGTTGACGCTTCGGCCCGAAGCGACGGCGGGGGTGGTGCGCGCTGTTGTCGAGCACTCCATGTTGTACGACGGTGGCAAGCGTCTTTATTACATGGGCCCGATGTTCAGGCATGAAAGGCCCCAGCGTGGTCGCTACCGCCAGTTTGACCAAATCGGCGCTGAAGCACTGGGTTTTTCTGGTGCGGAAGTAGATGCTGAGTTGATTTTGTTGGCGTTTGCCCTCTGGCAAGATTTGGGTTTGACCGATATTCAACTGGAAATTAACAGCCTGGGCCAACCGCAAGAGCGCTCAGCGCACCGGGCCGCTTTAATCGCGCATTTTGAACAGCATTTTGATGTGCTTGATGAGGATGCACGCAGGCGATTGCACAGCAATCCTTTGCGTATTCTGGACACCAAGAACCCCGCGATGCGGACATTGGTGGAGTCGGCCCCGAAGCCGATGGACTATTTAGGGGCAGCGTCCTTAGCGCATTTTGATACCCTGAAAAAGATCCTTGATGAAAACGGCGTGGCCTATGTCGTCAATCCGCGTTTGGTACGCGGCATGGACTACTACAACTTGACCGTTTTTGAGTTCACAACCAACCGCTTGGGCTCGCAAGGAACGGTGTGTGCTGGTGGCCGATATGACTATTTGGTCGAGCAACTCGGGGGTAAGCCGGCGCCTGCCGTGGGTTGGGCCTTGGGCGTTGATCGCGTGCTGGAGCTTTTGAAAGAGCAGGGCCTTTGCAATCCGGCTTCAAGTTTGGACGCCTACGCGATTGTTTCTGATGCGTCTGATTTGCCTTTGGTTTTGCGCACGCTGCAGGCGCTGCGGTTGCTTGGTGTGACAGCCCAGATGCACACCAGTTCAGAGCAAGGGATGGGCAGCATGAAGTCGCAATTCAAGCGCGCCGATGCCAGTGGCGCCAACTATGCCTTGATTTTTGGAGCAGAAGAGGTCGCCCAAGGCGTGGTGACCGTCAAATCATTGCGTGACGGCGCAGGCGCTCAGCTAAGTCAATCCTTGTCCGATCTGACGCATTGGGCCCCCACCCTACAATCCGCGACTTAACAGAGAGACGTCATGGCAAACCCCTTAGATCTTGAAGAACAAGAGCAACTTGACCAGCTCAAGCATTTTTGGAAACAGTATGGCAATGCCATCACGTGGACATTGATTGTTGTTCTGGCTGCCTTTGCAAGTTGGAACTTTTATAACTATTGGCAGCGCA
>CAZLRQ010000009.1:0-22194 GCA_964562035.1 uncultured Rhodoferax sp.
CATGCCCTCGACCAGGTCCTTGATGTCGTCCACGCCCTCATTGAAACGCGCCACTTTAAAGTCCGGGCGCGGGTCACGGCCCGGTTTTTCCAGCTCACCCAAAATGTCCTTGACGGTGATGACGCCAAATTTCTCATTGGCAAACAGCTCAGGTCTAAGGGTCTTGAGCATGTCGGCACGGCCCATCAGCTCACCCACAGGCTTGGCGGTTTTGGCAATGATCTGCTCCACCACCGAGTAAGTTTCAGGGTGCACCCCGGTCATGTCCAGCGGGTTGTCGCCACCGCGAATGCGCAAAAAGCCCGCGCTCTGCTCAAACGTTTTGGCACCCAGGCCGGTGACCTGCATCAACTGCTGGCGGTTGTTGAACGCACCGTTGGCCTCGCGCCAGCGCACCACGGCCTTGGCCACACTGGCACTCAAGCCAGACACGCGCGAGAGCAGCGGCACGCTGGCCGTGTTCAGGTCCACGCCGACCGAGTTCACGCAGTCTTCCACCACCGCTTCCAGCGTCTTGGCCAGTTCGCTCTGGTTCACATCGTGCTGGTACTGGCCCACACCGATCGATTTGGGGTCGATCTTGACCAACTCGGCCAGCGGGTCTTGCAAACGGCGCGCAATGCTGGCGGCACCGCGCAGGCTCACGTCCACATCAGGCATTTCCTGCGAGGCAAACTCGCTGGCGGAATACACCGAGGCACCCGCCTCGCTGACCACCACTTTTTCAATCAGGCGGTCAGACGCCTTGGCCATCAGCTTGATCAGGTCGGCCGCCAGCTTGTCGGTTTCACGGCTGGCAGTGCCGTTGCCAATGGCAATCAAATTGACACCATGCTTCTCGCACAGCTTGCCCAAAATGTGGAGTGAGCCTTCCCAGTCCTTGCGCGGTTCGTGGGGGAACACGGTGGCGGTCTCGACCAGCTTGCCGGTGGTATCGACCACCGCCACTTTCACGCCGGTGCGAATGCCGGGGTCCAGCCCCAGCACCACGCGCGGGCCGGCGGGCGCAGCCAGCAGCAGGTCACGCAAGTTGTCAGCAAACACCTTGATGGCAACTTTTTCAGCCTCCTCGCGCAGGCGGGTAAAAAGATCGCGCTCGGTGGACAAACTTAATTTGACCCGCCAAGTCCAGGCGACACATTTGCGGATCAAATCATCGGCCGCGCGGCCCTTGTGACTCCAACCCAGCTTAAGTGCCATGCGCCCCTCCGCCAGCGACACCACTGGCGTCGCTCTTGTTTTAGTAGCTACTAAGGCAGAGCCAGCGGGGGATAGAGGCATATTTGACACTAAATCAGGCTCTGGCAGCACCAACTTGGCGCCCAGAATCTCAAGACTCCGCCCCCGAAACACCGCCAGCGCCCGGTGCGAGGGCACGCGCCCAATCGGCTCGTCGTAGTCAAAGTAATCACGGAACTTGGCGACATCGACGTTGTTCTCGTCCTTGCCGTCCATCAACTTGGACTGGAACAAGCCTTCGGACCACAACCATTCGCGCAGGTCTTGCACCAGCGCAGGGGTTTCGGCCCAGCGCTCGCTCAAGCAGTCGCGCACGCCATCCAGCACCGCTTGCACTGTTGAGAAATCCGGCTGCTTGTCTTCGCCTTCAACCACCGGACGCATCGGAATCACGTAAGCCAGGGCTTCGTCTGCGGGCACCAGCTCGGGGTTGGCCAGCAGCGCATCCGCCAGCGGCTCCAACCCGGCCTCAATGGCCAATTGCCCTTTGGTGCGGCGCTTTAGTTTGAAGGGCAAGTACAGGTCTTCCAGCTCCTGTTTGGTGGCCGCGCTCACCAGAGCGGTCAACAAGGCAGGTGTCATCTTGCCCTGCTCTTCAATCGCTTTGATCACGGTTTGCAGGCGATCGGCCAACTCGCGCAGGTAGCCCAGACGCGCTTCCAGCTCGCGCAACTGGATATCGTCCAGCCCGTCGGTCACCTCTTTGCGGTAGCGGGCAATAAAGGGCACGGTGGCACCGCCATCCAGCAACTCCACAGCGGCTTGCACCTGCCGGGGGTGGACCCGAAGTTCCTGCGCGATCTGCGCGATGATTTTCTGCATGACGGTACACAAGGCCAGCGCAGGCTGGCTGAAAGCTAAAAAGAAGAGTTTGCCACAGGCCGCCAAGCTGAAAGGACGCGCCCGAACGCCGCTCAGTAACAGCATCCAAGCCGACCCGGCTGTAACGAACTGTCACCTAGGCAGCCCGCGCATCCAGGCAGTGTCTGGAGCGCACTGCTTCAACTTTCATAGCTGTGCGCATCAGCCAGTTGCGGCATGGCCGGGTGACAGGCAATCCGCACAGCACCCAGGACATGCCCGGCAATGGCTTTGATTTCGGTAAGCTTGGTGTTATATTAATTTGCGTTGAGTTATCAATTGCAATACTGGTAACAAAATCTTACACAGCCATTATTGGAATTGAACAGGATATGAACTTCAACAGCAAACTGGACACTGCGATTGCCCCTCTCGTTTGGGCCATGAACGCCTGACCCACCAGGAGCCAGACGACTTGCCGTTATGCAGCAAACCGACCAAGACATTCGCAACCGATTGCTGGTGGCCCGCCTGCCGGCGATGCCGCAAATTCTGCTCAAGCTGATTGAACTGTGTCAGACGGATGAGGCCGGCATGGCCGAGCTGGCCAAGCTGATTGCCAATGACGCGGGCATGACCGCCAAGGTGCTCAATGTGGCCAACAGTGCGGCCTACCACCGCGGTGGCCGCAAAGTAGGTCTGGTTCAGGCGCTCACCACGCTGGGCTCCGACATGATCAAGACGCTGGTCATCAGCGAATCTGTGTTCCAGACATTCAACGGCTTTCCCCACGCTGGCAGCACCGACCTTCGTGCGTTCTGGAAACACGCCCTGACCACCGCCGTACTGGCGCGCGAAATTGCCAAAAAAATGGCCTACTCCGGCACCGAAGAAGCCTATTTGGCGGGTTTGATGCACGACGTCGGGCGCTTGGCCTTGCTGGCAGCAGCCCCCAACGAATACAGCCTGAATTTCCGGGCGCTGGACGATGAAAAACTCTGCGAGGTAGAGCAACTCACGTTGCAGATATCGCATGCCGAGGCTGGCGCCTGGCTGGTTGAGCGCTGGAACCTTGACTCTTTCATGGCCGACAGTATTCTGTACCACCACGAAGTGGGCGCGCGCCTGAGCTCGGCCCATCCGCTGATTCGAATCATTCACTTGGCAGAGTCGCTGGGCAAACACAGCCCGGAGTTACCGCTCCCCACAGAAGCAGGCGCCTTGTGTGCCATTGGCAACGACGAATTACTGGCCATCATGAGCGGGGCGGCATCCCAAGTCAAAAAGGCCGCAGATTACCTGGGCATTGACCTGTCTGGCGCCGTAGAAGCTTTGGCGCCCGCGGTCTATGCCCCACCAGCCCCTTCAGTGGACCCCAGCCAGCAAAAACTCACCAACGAAATGCGCAACATGGCGCTCAGCGCCGAATTGGCCCAGTCTTTCGCGCGTCAAAAAAATGATGCACAACTGCTGGAGGTGGTTCGGCAAAACGCCCGCATCATGTTCAACCTGGAAGACACATTGCTGTTTTTAGTTAACAGCAGCGGGCAGGCACTGGTGAGTATGTCCGTGGGCGAGCAGCGGCAAAAGTTGGTGGATTTCTCCATCAGCTTGACCGATGGCGGTGGTATTTCTCAGGCCACCCTGTTGCGACGGGTGGCGTTTTTGGGGCCAGAAAGGCAACAGTTCGGCATCGCGGAAGACCAGCTTCGTCGGGCACTTGGCGCAGAGTGCCTGGTCTGCGTGCCGATTGCCACCAACAGCAAGAGCCTTGGTGTGTTGGTCGGGGGCATCGCCGCTTGGCGTGCGGCGGATCTGAAGCAAAACGAGCGCTTTTTGCAGTCTTTTGGCGGACAAGCCGCTGCGGCGCTGGACGCCGCATCTGCTGAGCGCGGCGAAATGGATCGGCGCATTGCCAGCGTACGCCAGGAGCACCAGGAAGAGTCGCGCCGCGTGGTGCACGAGATCAACAACCCGCTGACAATCATCAAGAATTACCTGGGCGTGCTGGACGACAAAATTGCCCGCCAGGAACCGATTTCTGGCGAACTGTCCATCCTCAACGAAGAAATTGACCGGGTGGGCAACATCATGAACGAGTTTGCAGGCGCCACGCCGCGCCCGCAAACAGCGTTGACAGACGTTAACCGGGTGGTTCAGGATTTGGTGAAGCTCTTTCGGGAAAGCCGATTTCTGCCGCCCTCCGTACAAATTAACGCCAAGCCGGCCAGCAAGCCCACCGAAATGGACGGCTCGGCCGACCTGCTCAAGCAAATTTTGGTCAACCTCATCAAAAACGCCATTGAAGCTCTACCCAAAGGAGGGCAGATCGAGATCGTCAACAATGGGCCAACCGATCGCCAAGGGCGTGTGTTTCATGAACTACTGGTCAAAGACACCGGGGGTGGTCTGCCGGCTGACGTTCTGGCCAATTTGTTTTCGCCTGTGCGCAGCACCAAGGCCGGGGAAAACCGGGGTATTGGTCTGAGCATTGTTCACGGTTTGGTCAAAAAACTCAACGGACTGATTTCATGCCAAAGCAGCCTTACCGGCACGACCTTCCAGCTCCTGTTGCCGGCAGGCCGCTCTACATCCGTGGGCCTGAGCCAACTGCAGGCCCGGGTGCGTGATGAGGCTTGATCACGGCTTATACCGGTTTAACCGGTTAAACCGGCAATTGACCTGATGCCTTATTCATTCAATTTTTCTGCCGGGCAGGAACCCACTCAAGCGCTTGGGTTGATAGCGACGCGTGTGTTGCTGGTCGACGATGAACCTCGTCTGCTCAACAGCCTGGCAGAATTACTCAAGAGCCGAGGTTTTGAGCTGGCCTGCGCGGCCAGCGGTCATGAGGCCATTGACCACCTGAGCCGCGGTCCTTTTGACTTGGTCATTCTTGACCTCGACCTGGGCCACGCTGACATTGGTGGCCATGGCGTGATGGACTTCATTAACAACCAGGCCCTGGATGTTGATGTGATCGTGACCAGCGGCGCCCAAAGCATCGACTCTGCCATTGGTGCCCTCAAGCGTGGCGCGCATGACTACCTGCGCAAGCCCTACGCCCGTGAAGAACTGCTCAAAACGGTCGACAACGCCATCAAGCACCGTCACCTGCAAGGGGAAAACCGGCGCATTGCCGCCCAGCTCGAAAACTCCGAACGGAGCTACCGCTACCTGGTGGACAGTTCGCCGGACATCATCTACACGCTGGATGCCAATGGACACTTCACCTTCATCAACAACAGGGCGCAGCAGCTTCTGGGCTTTAGCCGCAACGACCTGATTGGCAAACATTACTCAACACTGGTGCATGAGGAAGACCTGGAACGGGCGCACTATGTTTTTAACGAGGGACGCAACGACTACCGTTTGAGCCGCAACGTGGAGTTGCGGCTGAAGTCACGTCAGGGTGAAGCCGAGACACGCACGTTCAACAACGAGTTGATGCTGATCTCCATGAGCCCGCGCAAACGCCCCGCCGGCCAGGCAGCGGTGTTTGGCATTTATGGCGTAGCCCGGGACATCACCGACCGCAAACGGGCTGACGAACTGATTGCCCACCAGGCCTACCACGACATCCTGACCGACTTGCCAAACCGGGTTCTGTTCAAAGACCGGCTTGGCCTGGCCGTGCTGCAGGCCAAGCGCAATGACACCCGTTTGGCGGTCATGTTCATTGACCTGGACCGTTTCAAGCTGGTCAACGACACACTCGGGCATGTCATGGGCGATGAGTTGCTGCAGCAAACTGCTGCCCGGCTGAAGTCCTGCCTGCGTCGCTGCGACACACTGGCGCGACTGGGAGGCGATGAATTCACCGCCGTCTTGCCAGAGCTCGCCAATCGGCAAGACGCGGCGCTGATTGCCGAGAAGTTTCTGGAATGCCTGAAACCTCCGTTTGTACTGGCGGGTCAGCCTGTGCACATCTCGGCCAGCATTGGCATTGCCATTTACCCGGATGACGGCAAGCTCATCGACGACTTGCTGCGCAACTCTGACATTGCGATGTACCACGTCAAGGGCGAAGGCAAAAACGCCCATGCGTTTTTCAACGCCAGCATGCTGGATGCCTCCAGCCAGAAAATTGCGCTGGAGCACAGCCTGCATGAGGCGCTGGCCAACGGTGAGCTGGAGATGTACTACCAGCCCCAAGTCGATGTATCCACCGGAAAAATCACAGGGGCAGAGGCGCTGATGCGCTGGAACCACCCTGACCGCGGTTTCTTGAGTGCCGGTGAATTCTTGCCGTTTGCCGAAGAAAACGGCCTCATGATTCCCATCAGTGACTGGATGCTCAACGCCATTTGCCGAGATTTACTGGCGTGGAACACCACCGGAGGCGACGCGCTCCGCCTGTCACTGAACCTGTCGCCACAGTACCTGGACCGTGGCGATTTTTATGAAAAGTTGCAGCACACGCTGGTGTCCCACAACATCACGCCCACCCAGATTGAGGTGGAGGTGACAGAGAACATCTGCATCCGCAACCCGCAAGCGGCCATTGAACAACTGGACAAACTGTGCCAACTTGGTGTCAGTGTGGCGATTGATGACTTTGGCACGGGCTACTCGTCGCTGTCTTACCTGCACCGTTTCCCGATTCATACCCTCAAGATCGATCGCTCGTTTGTCATGCAGATTCAGGACGACAGCGCCCAGTTTCCGGTGGTGCTGGCCATTATTTCGATTGCCAAGGGCCTGGGTCTGAATCTGGTGGCCGAGGGCGTAGAAACCGCCGTGCAAGCCAGTTACCTGGCGCAGTCCGGCTGCACCACCATGCAAGGTTACTACTACCACCGCCCCCTGTCGCACCCCAAGCTGCTCGAACTGCTGCAAGAGCAACAAGCGTCAGCCCGAGTTACGCCGAGCCTGGCAGCCGCCTGACAGACCCGCCGGGTCCGGTTGGGGCTAACAGCACTTCAGGGCTGCCAGCGCATCTCAAGGTGCTCAATACCGTCCTCGACATAGGGCTTTCCGTCATCCACAAACCCATGCTGGCTGTAGTAGCCCACCAATTGCGCCTGCGCGCCAATGCGAATCGGCTGCGGGCCCCATGTCGCGCCGACCGCCTCAACAGCCTTGTCAATCAGCACATGCCCCAAACCCGCGCCGCGCGCTTCGGGGCGGGTGACCACGCGGCCGATGCTGGCTTCAGCAAACTTGACGCCGGGCGCAAAACAACGCGCGTAGGCCAGCAACTGTTCGCCATGGCTGCCCAACAGATGCAACGCCAGCGGGTCGGCACCGTCGATATCCTGAAACACACAGTTTTGTTCGACCACAAAGACCTGGCTTCGCAACTGCAGCAGGTCATGCAACTGCCGCGTGCTCAGGTCGTCCCACGCGGCCAGCGTCCAATCCAGCAATGCTGCCTCCGGCTTGCTCTTGCCAGCGCTCATGCCGCGTCAAGCGCCTTGAGCACGTAGCCAATGCGCGGAAAGTGCACACGCACCGTGCCTGCGCGGGCGTCCACCCGGCGCAGTGTGTAGTGCATGCGGGTGGCGGCGATCAACTCGCCCTCGGTCGGGTCTACGCCAAAACTCTCCGGGGTAACGCTCACCCGGCTGCCCAGTGCAATACCATGCTCATCCTGAAAAATAGTGTCTTTTAGCACGCTAGCCCCCGTGGATACTGAACATATAGCTATGGCTTCAGTAGCATCCAGCGGTGTCATGCGATCAGGCCCCAACGCCTCCATGCGGTCCATCCAGGCCAACACACCGGGCGTCGCATTCAGAATGCCAGCCATGACCGGCACGCGATGGCGGGTGAACCACAGTGGGTGATAGGCCGCAAAATCGGCCACGCAAGGTGCGCCCCCCATCAAAAAGGCCTGGTCTTCCAGCATGTTGGCCAGGCGCCGCAAATACGATTTGTAGGCGGCTGTCGCGTCCGCAGGTTTCAGGCGCGTCATGCCCTGCGCCATGGCATTGCGGTCGGCACCAAACGCCTTGACGGCCTCCAGCGGCACCCCCTCAAACAGCTCGGCCATGCCCTGGCGTTGCAGGTTGTAGGCCATGGCGGCCCAAAACAGGGTGGTGTCGGCCCACTGCGCCAGCACGCGGGCCAGGCCCTTGTGCTGCTCGGGGTACAGCGTGGGCGCCGCTTGCACGTGCTCCAGCACGTCACAAATCAGCGCGCTGTCGCAGTAAATGTCAGACCCAATTTGCAGCAGCGGCGTCTTGCGGTAACCACCCGTGAGCGCCAGCACATCGGGCTTGGGAAGAATGGTCGGAATGATGACCGACTGCCAGGGCAGTTGTTTGAAAGCCAGCACCCGTCGAATCTTTTCCGAAAAGGGGGACACAGGATAGTGGTGAAGAATGAGCTGGGTCATGGATATCTCCTTCGTTGGTGTCATCAATGGCTTTAGTCCGTGGCAATCACATTCATCGGGTTGACACTGCGCGGCCCGGTGGGCAAGCGCTTGACAAACTTGAAAGTGCCGGTGGCATGGGCACACGCGCGACCGCTTTCATCGAAGACCGTTCCCTCAGTGAAGGCCATGGTGGCCGTGCGGTGCATGAGGTGGCCTTTGGCCGTCAAGGGTCCGCGAGCGGGCTGCATGAAAGTGGTTTTCATCTCAATGGTGACCGCACCCATGGTTTTTTCCACGCTACGCGCTGCGATGGCCAGGGTCACGTCCAGCAGCGTCATGAGTGCGCCACCATGCACAACGGCAAAGGAGTTCAGGTGCTCGGGCCGGGGCTTGAAGACAATTTCGGAACGACCGCCCTCGAACAGCATCAACTCAAAACCCAGGTGCTCAACAAAGGGAATCGTGGTTCCAAAATCCAGCGGCGGCATGGCGGTCTCGGGCGTGTTTGTGGTCGTGTCCAAATTCATAAGTGTGCTTTGTGTTTTCTGTTGATTGTTAACTCAAGCGTCCGTGATGCTTGCGCTGTGGCCCACAACCAGGCACTGGCCAGTGATGTGTTTGCCGGCCTCAGAGGCCAAGAGCACACACGCGCCCTTCAGGCCGTCCTCGTCACCTGATGTGCCTTGTGCCATGCGCCCAGAGGACAGTACCGGACAAAGGGCATTGACTGTGATGTTGTACTGCCCCCATTCGGCGGCCAGCCCCCGGGTGCAATGAAGAATCGAATCGCTGGCGGTGCTGTAAGCAATGGCACCCAGCGTCACCGGGTTGCTGCCCTGCGCGGCCAAGGGTGCGATGTTGATGATGCACCCTTGGCGCCGTGCAAACATGCTTTTTTGGGCCACCCGTTGACTCAACAAAAAGTAGCTGCGCACGTTGCCGCTCATGGCCTTGTCCCAGCCGTCCTGCAGTGGGTCGATGCACTGGACGCGCTCAGTGACGTCCGCGTTGTTAAGCAATATGTCGACATCGCCCATGCGGTGCAGCGTTTCATCGACCAGACGGCAAATGTCGGCATCCTGCTCGCCGTCAACAGCCATCCAGCGGGCATCAATACCTGCACTCTGCAGGTCGGCCACGGCGTGCTCCAACGCATCGGCATGGCGCGCGGTGAGCATGATGCGTGCACCCGCCTCGCCCAATGCGTAAGCCATTTGCAGGCCCACGCCGTCAGATCCGCCGGTCACCAGCGCGGTCTTGCCACTGAGATCAAACAACTGCTGAACAGTGCGGGGCATGGGCATTCACTCCAAAAGGGTCGTGTGGCGGGAATATGGATTCTTGCAGCAAAACCGTGAGCGCCCCTGACCACCAACGACGACAGATCGGACGCCATGAATTCAAGCAAACATCAAAACGGCCAAGCATCCGGGATAACACCTGACAACACCCCTGCAACCTCAAAAAACGTCCAGAAATAAAGCACAATATTACAAACACTGACGGTATTGGCTCAAATCAATCTACTGAGGCATAAGACTTCATGCGTACTAATCTGCCAGTCTCTGACAATGAGGTCGCCCTGAGTGACAAGTACTCCATTGTTTCCTCCACCGACCTGCAAGGCAACATCACGTACGCCAACCCGTATTTCATAGAGATCAGCGGGTACTCGGTCCAGGAACTGATAGGCGCGCCGCAAAACATACTGCGCCACCCCGACATGCCTGTGGAAGCCTTTGCCGATTTGTGGGCAACGGTCAAATCAGGCCGACCCTGGACCGGCATGGTTAAAAACCGCACCAAAAACGGTGACTTTTACTGGGTGCTGGCCAACGTGACGCCGGTGTACGAAAACGGACACCCGGTGGGTTACATGTCAGTGCGCACCAAACCCAACCGAAATCAGGTGCAGCAAGCCGACCAGATTTACAAGGAAATTCGGGCGGGCAACCCTCGTAAGCTCTCAATCCAGGACGGTGGCGTGATCCGGCCAGGCCTGCTGAGCCGCCTGATGCGGGTCGGCCTGGTGCCGCGCTTGCAACTTAGCCTGGCCGTGGTGGTGCTGGCTTTTGCAGCGCTGGGTCTTAATTTGGCAGTGCCCGGTTTGGTGTCAGCCGGTACGGCCACTGTGCTGGTGGTGCTGGGCGTGTGGTCGGCCTTGTACGCGGGCATCAGCCTGCAGCGCCAGGTGCTCACACCCCTGGTCAGCGTCACGCGGTCGGCTCGCATCATGGCTGGTGGTGACTTGACGCATGACATTGACGCCGCGGGCCAAAGCGAACTGGGGCAACTGCAAAACGCCTTGCGCCAGACCAACATCAATTTGCGCAGCATCATTGGCGACGTGCGCAGCAACTTCGAGAGCATCAGCCTGGCCACCCAGGAAATTGCCACTGGCAATATGGACTTGTCTAACCGTACCGAGTCACAAGCCTCCAGCCTGGAGCAAACCGCAGCCAGCATGGAGCAGCTCACCGGTACCGTGCAGCAAAGCGCCAGCAACGCAGAGCAGGCCAACCGCCTGGCGGTCGATGCGTCGGCCGTCGCCAACCAGAGCGGCGCCATCGTGCAGGATGTGGTCACAACCATGCATGACATCAGTGCGGCATCGCGCAAGATTGTGGACATCATTGGCCTCATTGATGGCATCGCGTTTCAAACCAACATCCTGGCGCTCAACGCTGCTGTTGAAGCTGCGCGCGCAGGTGAACAAGGTCGCGGTTTTGCTGTGGTGGCGTCTGAGGTGCGCAGTCTGGCAGGACGCAGCGCCGCCGCCGCCAAAGAAATCAAATCACTGATTGACTCCTCCTTGAACAAGGTCGATACAGGCACCATGCTCACAGAGCAAGCCGGTACGGCCATGCAACAAGTGATTGACTCCACCGCACGCGTTACCGTCATCATGGCGGAAATGGCCGACGCCACCCGGGAGCAAAGCCTGGGTATTGCACAAGTAGGACAGGCGGTGACCCTGCTGGACACGGTGACTCAGCAAAACGCGGCACTGGTAGAAGAAGCCGCAGCCGCCGCAGGCAACCTGGCCGAACAAACAGATCGGCTGACCAGTGCAATTGCCATCTTCAAGCTCCCCCATATTGAGGGCATGCGAGATTAGGCGACTACAGGTAGCGCGATTGTTAAAAACCTGCATTAATCAAGTAACTGACCAGCATGGGGGCGTTAACTGACTATGGATATAGCCCACTACCGCACAGCCGTTGACGCTGCAGCCATCTTTACTGAAACAGACCTCGACGGCAACATCACCTACGCTAACGCGCAGTTTTGCGAAGTGTCAGGCTACAGCCTGCAGGAATTGCTGGGGTCCAACCACCGTTTGGTCAACTCAGGGCAGCATCCCCCTGAATTTTTTGACAATCTGTGGCAAACCATTGCCAGCGGCCAGGTTTGGCGGGGCGATATTTGTAACCGCACCAAGAATGGTGCGCTGTACTGGGTGTCCAGCACGATCCTGCCGCTGCTCGACCCGGCTACCGGCCTGCCCCTGAAATACATTTCCATTCGTTTTGAGGTGACCGAGCAGCGCCACCTGATGCAAACGCTGCAGTTTCAGGCCCAGCATGACGTGCTGACTGGCTTGGCCAACCGCCAGCTGCTTCACCAACGACTCAACCAGGCGCTCAACGGTGATGCGCACCTGTCAAGACAAGTGGGCGTCTGCCTGCTGGATCTGGATGGTTTCAAGGCGGTCAATGACCGCTTGGGTCACCACTGTGGCGACGTCCTTCTCAAGCGGGTCGCGCAGCGCCTGACCGAGACTGTGCGCACCCACGACCTGGTGGCCCGGCTGGGCGGCGACGAGTTTGTGATCTTGCTCACCGAACTGCGTGACCGCGCAGAGGCACAAAGCATTGTGGAGCGAGCCCTCGCCGCGCTGGCACACCCCTACCTGATTGACGACGACACGGTGGAATTGTCGGCCAGTGCAGGGCTCACGCTGTACCCACAGGACGATGCCAGCGCTGACACCTTGCTGCGCCACGCCGACCATGCCCTCTACCAAGCCAAACAAAGCGGGCGCAACCGACTGCACTTATTTGATGTCAACGAAAACATCAACACCACCGCCCACTACCAGATGTTGGCCAGCGTGACGCAGGCGTTGGCCAACGATGAATTGGTGCTTTACTTTCAGCCCAAGGTCAACATGCGCCGGGGTACCGTCGTGGGCTTTGAGGCCCTACTGCGGTGGCAGCACCCACGGGATGGCCTGGTGCCTCCACTGTCATTTTTGCCACTGGTCGAAGACAGCGACTTGATTATTGACATCGGTGAACTGGTGATTGAGCAGGCCTTGGCCCAACTGGCGCGTTGGGCCAAGGCTGGCTTGGTCTGGCCCGTGAGTGTGAATATTGCGGCCCGCCACTTTCAACAGGCCAATTTTGTGGCGCGCTTGCAGACCTTGCTGGCGCGCTACCCCAGTGTGCCCCCCCAGTGGCTCAACATAGAGCTGCTGGAGTCTGTCGCCCTGGAAGACATTCAGAAGGTCAGTCGGACCATGGCGGCCTGCAACGCGCTGGGCGTCACGCTGTCGCTGGACGACTTTGGCACCGGGTATTCGTCATTGAGTTACCTCAAGCGTTTGCCCGCCAAGGTGCTGAAGATTGACCGTTCGTTTGTGCGCGACATCCTGGACGACAAAGACGATTTGGCACTCACCGAGGCCATCATTGCCTTGTCCGTTGTTTTCAGCCGGGATGTGGTTGCCGAGGGCGTTGAAAACGCCGAGCAAGGTGTCTTGCTGATGCGCCTGGGTTGCGATGTGGCGCAGGGCTTTGGCATTGCCCGGCCCATGCCGGCGGATGAGGTCATACCCTGGGTTCAGCAATTTCAACCTGACCCAAAATGGGCCACCTGGGCCCACGTGCAGTGGGACCTGCGCGACTTTCCGCTGCTGGTGGCACAGCATGACCACCTGCACTGGGTCAAGCGCCTGGTGATGGCTGTGGACGGTGCGAATTTATCCCTGTCAGCAGCCGAACTGAGCAACTACCATCAGTGCAGGTTCGGCCACTGGTACGACGGACCCGGCGCGCAACAATACGGCCACTTGGCCGAGTTCGCCGCCATTGGCCAGGTGCATGAGCAAGTCCACAGCCTGGGCAGCGAGATTATTCGCTGGCGCGATGCCGGCGACCTGACACAGGCGCGGGTCATGTGCGGCCGCTTGCTGGCGCTTAAAGACCAGGTTTTGCTGTTGCTGGGCCAACTGCAAGGCGCAGTGCTGTCACGGCATTAATTCAGCAACGGTCCCGGCGACCTGAGCGCCTCCATCAAGGGATCAGGCTGACCACCTTCAGCCAAATGGCTTTTGTACCAAACGGTCAAAATAGTCGTGACAACCGGCCCCGGGTTTTCGCAAACCTTGGCGAAATCAAGGCCGTTGATGGTGCAAACCAGCTCAACAAGGTCCATGTCCAGGTCGATGGCGTCCATTTCGCAGCGCCTGATTTTGAGGTCGGCAAAGGCGTAGCCGGCGGGCAGTTTGAGGGTCAGGGGCGCGTCAACTTGCATGGATGGTCAGAAAAAAGTGAAAGGAGCGAGACGGAATTGTGCCTTCCGCCAAGCTCAATGGCTACCCACCGGCAAACGGTAGTCCCTTAGCTGCTCTCTCAGTTTGGACTTTTGCATCTTGCCGGTTCCGCCCAGAGGAATGGCGTCCACAAACACCACATCGTCCGGAATCTGGAACCGGGCAGCCTTGCCCGCGTAAAACGCCAGCAATTCGTCACGCGACACCTCGACACCGGCCTTTTTGACCACGGCAATGATGGGACGCTCATCCCATTTGGGGTGTTTGATGCCAATGCAGGCGGCCATGGCCACAGCCGGGTGGGCCATGGCAATGTTTTCCAGATCAATCGAACTGATCCATTCGCCGCCAGACTTGATGAGGTCCTTGCTGCGGTCTGTGATTTGCATGTAACCCTCGGGGTCAATCGTGGCGACATCGCCAGTGGGAAACCAGCCATCCACCAACGGAGAAGCGCCCTCTCCCTTGAAATACGCACTGATCACCCAAGGCCCCTTCACCAACAGGTCGCCTGAGGCCAGTCCGTCCCACGGCAGTTCCTGGCCCATGCCATCCACAATCTTCATGTCCACGCCAAACAGGCCCCGGCCCTGCTTGAGGCGAACGGTCATCTTTTCTTCTGAACGCAAGGGCAGATGCTTGTTCTTCAAGGTACACACGGTGCCCAAAGGCGACATTTCAGTCATGCCCCAGGCGTGCAACACCTCCACGCCATACACATCATTGAACGCTGTGATCATGGCCGGCGGGCAGGCCGAGCCGCCAATCACCGTGCGTTTCAGGGTGCTGAACCGCAGCCCGCCCGCCTGAACGTGGCTCAACATCATTTGCCACACGGTGGGCACCCCGGCGGCAAACGTCACCCCTTCAGACTCAATCAAATCAAAAATCGACTTGCCGTCCATGGCCGGGCCGGGAAACACCAGTTTGGCGCCCGTCATGGCCGCCGAATACGGAATGCCCCAGGCATTGACATGGAACATGGGCACCACCGGCAACACGGCGTCACGTGCGCTCATGCTCAGGGCATCGGGCAGCGCACCTGACAGCGCGTGCAGCAGGGTCGAGCGGTGGCTGTACAGCGCAGCCTTGGGGTGCCCCGTGGTGCCGCTGGTGTAGCACATGCTTGACGCTGAGTTTTCATCAAAAACCGGCCAGGTATAGGTGCTGGACTGCGCGCCAATCCACCCCTCGTAGCTGATGAGACCAGGAATACCGCTGCCTGCAGGCAGCCGATCGGCGTCACACAGGACGACAAACTGCTTGACCATCGGACAACGGCTGTGAATGACCTGAATAATGGGCAAAAAGGTCAAGTCAAAACACAGCACCGAATCTTCGGCGTGGTTAACGATCCAACTGATCTGGTCCGGGTGCAAACGCGGGTTGAGGGTGTGCAACACACGGCCCGACCCACTCACCCCAAAGTACAGCTCCAGGTGGCGGTAGCCGTTCCAGGCCAGGGTGGCGACCCGGTCGCTGAAATTGAGATTCAGGTGGTCTAGTGCGTTGGCCACCTGGCGCGCCCGCTCGCCCACGTCTTTGTAGGTGTAGCGGTGAATATCGCCTTCCACCCGGCGCGACACCACCTCGCCTTCGCCGTGGTGCCTTTCGGCGAACTCAATCAATGACGATATCAACAGGGGGTGGTTTTGCATCAGTCCAAGCATGGGGCTCTCCTCGTTGTTATGGCTTTGGTTCTGCATCGTACTGGGGTTTGTGACGCGTTCCGCATGCGCCAGACATGGCCCGTCGCGCGGGTGACAAGCTGTTTTGGTGGGCGCGATAACCCCTGCCGTGATGGGCCCGACAGCCCTGCGAGACAATTCGCCCATGAACATGGACGACAACCGCCAACCCCTGGATATTGGCCTGCAGTGGCACAACCGCTTTGCCCAACTGGGCCCGGACTTTTTCACCGCGCTGGCGCCGCACCCGCTGCCCGACCCCTATTGGGTGGGGCGCAGCCCCGCTGTAGCCCACAGCCTGGGGCTGGACGCGGCCTGGCTGGACTCGCCCGAGCTGCTGGATGCCTTGAGCGGCAACCGGCCACTCCGGGGTACGCGGCCACTGGCCAGCGTTTACAGCGGCCACCAGTTCGGACAATGGGCCGGGCAACTGGGTGATGGTCGCGCGATTTTGCTGGGCGAGACAGCGCAGGGCCAGGAGGTACAGCTCAAAGGCGCCGGGCTCACGCCCTACTCCCGCATGGGCGACGGCCGGGCGGTGCTGCGCTCCAGCATTCGGGAGTTTTTGTGCAGCGAAGCCATGCACGGGCTGGGCGTGCCAACCTCGCGTGCGCTGTGCGTCACCGGCTCGGACGCGCCGGTGCGGCGCGAAACCCTCGAGACCGCCGCCGTGGTGACCCGGGTAGCGCCCAGTTTTGTGCGCTTTGGTCACTTTGAGCATTTTTCATACAGCAACCAGACCGCGCAGCTCAAGACACTGGCCGACCATGTGATTGACCACTTTTACCCCGCCTGCCGTGACGACAAGCAGTTTGGCGGCAACGCCTACGCGGCCCTGTTGCACGCGGTGAGTGAGCGCACGGCTGCCATGGTGGCGCACTGGCAGGCGGTGGGCTTTTGCCACGGTGTCATGAACACCGACAACATGAGCATACTGGGCCTGACCATTGACTACGGCCCTTTCCAGTTTCTGGACGCCTACGTGCCAGACCACATCTGCAACCACTCTGACCACGCCGGCCGCTACGCTTACAACCAGCAGCCCAATATCGCCTACTGGAATCTGTTTTGCCTGGGCCAGGCGCTGCTGCCGCTGATTGAGGACCAAGAGCAGGCACTCGCCGCATTGGCGTCTTACAAAACCGCGCTCCCCGCCGCCATGGAAACCCACCTGCGCGCCAAACTGGGCCTGCTGGACCAGGCGCCCGATGACCAGACTTTGGCGCAAGACATTTTGAAACTGCTGGCGCAAGACCGGGTGGACTACACCATCTTCTGGCGCCGCCTGAGCCATTCCCGCGCTGGCACCGACGCGGCAGCCGTGCGCGACCTGTTTCTAGACCGACCAGCAGCGGAGGCATGGTTGCTACGCTATTCAGAGCGCCTAGTCCATACCCAACAAGGGATAGTGGCCGATTTGATGCTTAAAAACAACCCCAAATATGTGCTGCGCAACCACTTGGGTGAACTGGCCATTCGGGCGGCGCAAGCAAAAGACTTTTCGCAAGTGTCCACGCTGTTAAAGCTGCTTGAATCGCCTTTTGAAGAACACCCGGGGTTTGAGTCTTATGCTGACTTTCCGCCCGACTGGGCCAGCAGCATTGAGATCAGCTGCAGCTCTTGAGCAACCTGGCCCACTCGCCCCAATTTAGGAAAGAACTCGCATGACCTACAAAATCGAAAAAACCGACGCCGAATGGAAAGCACTGCTGGCGCAAAAAGGCGCTGAACCGCTGGCCTTTGAAGTAACACGGCACGAAGCCACCGAACGCGCCTACACCGGCAAATGGGAGGGCAACAAGGCGGCGGGCACGTACACCTGCATCTGCTGCGACAAACCGCTGTTTGACGCCCAAACCAAATACGAATCCGGCTCGGGCTGGCCCAGCTACTTTCAGCCCATTAACCAGGCGGTGGAAACCAAGGTGGACGGCATGCTGTGGATGAAGCGCACCGAGGTGCACTGCGCCGACTGCGGCGCGCACCTGGGTCACGTGTTCGAGGACGGCCCCGCCCCCACGGGCTTGCGCTACTGCATGAACTCGGCCTCGTTAAACTTCACCCCCACATGAAAATACTGCTCGACTTCCTCCCCATAGTGCTGTTTTTCGGCGCCTACAAAACCTACGACATCTATGTTGGCACCGCCGTGCTGATGGCCGCCACCGTGCTGCAAATGGTGGCCATCTACCTGATCGACCGCAAATTGCAAATGATGCACAAGGTCACACTGGCGCTGGTGCTGGTGTTTGGCGCCATGACACTGATCCTGCAGGACGACCGCTTCATCAAATGGAAGCCCACCGTGCTGTACGCGGCCATGGCAGTCGCCTTGGGGGTGGCGGTTTGGGTTTACAAAAAGAATTTCCTCAAAATGCTGCTGGGCAGCCAACTCACGCTGCCCGACCCGGTGTGGATGCGCCTTAACGTGATCTGGATCGCCTACAGCGCCTTCATGTCGCTGGTGAACGCCTACGTGGCCGCCTACTACAGCACCGAAGCTTGGGTGAACTTCAAACTCTGGGGTTACGCGTTCCCGCTGGTCTTCATTGTGGGCCAGGGCTTCTACGTCTCCCGGTATCTGACCACCGAAGAACCTAAGGCCGGACCATGACCACCAGTGCGCCCACTGCCGCGCTGCTTGAGCAGCGCCTGCGCGAGAAACTGAGCCCTGTCGCCTTGGAAGTGATTGACGAGAGCGCGCAACACCACGGCCACGCAGGTGCCAACGGCACAGGCTTTGGCACCCATTTTCGGGTGCGAATTACCTCAAATTTGTTCGCCGGCCACACCGCCGTGGCGCGCCATCGCCTTGTGTATGATGCCCTCCAAGATTTCATCGACCAGGGCTTGCACGCCCTGGCCATTGAAGCCCGACTGCCCTCCCCCTGAACCTGTTTTTGAATCCGCCTTTTTAGGAAACTTGCATGAAAATGAAACTTCTATCTGCTGTGGCCACAGCCGTGATGCTGAGCACTCTGGCACCCTTGGCCATGGCGCAAAACCTGGCCATCGTCAACGGCAAGGCCGTGCCAACCGCACGTCTGGAAGCCCTGGCCGAGCAAGTGGCGCGCGCCGGCCGCCCGGTCACCCCCGAAATGCAGGGTCAACTGCGCGACGAAGTGATTGCCCGTGAAGTTTTCATGCAGGAAGCCCAAAAACTGGGACTGGACGGCAGCGCCGAGTTCAAGACCCAAATGGAGTTGGCCCGCCAGACCATCCTGATTCGTGAACTGTTTGCCAACTACCAAAAAACCAACCCTGTGACCGATGCCGACATCAAGGCCGAGTACGACAAATTTGCCGCAGCCAACAGCGGCAAAGAGTTCAAGGCCCGCCACATCCTGGTGAACAAGGAAGATGAGGCCAAGGCCATCATCGCCCAGCTGAAAAAAGGCGGCAAGTTTGAAGACATCGCCAAAAAATCCAGCAAAGACCCAGGCTCCGGTGCCAATGGTGGCGACCTGGACTGGGCTGGCGCCAGCAACTACGTGGCCGAGTTTGCCGAAGCCTTGACCAAATTGACCAAGGGCAAGTTGACCGAAACCCCGGTCAAAACCCAGTTCGGTTACCACATCATTCGCCTGGACGACGTGCGTGAAGCCCAATTGCCCGCGTTTGACGAAGTCAAGCCCCAAATTGCACAGCAACTGCAGCAACAAAAACTGGCCAAGTTCCAGGAAGACTTGCGTGCCAAGGCCAAGATCGAATAATTCGGTTTGGACTAACAAAAAAGCGGCATGAGCCGCTTTTTTTATGGGTGCGTGATTTAGCGCGTAGCGGGTTCGAGCAATTCGGAGTGCCGGAAACAGGCGCACCGTCTGATCCATGCCTGCACTGTCGCAGCGTGCCCGCTTGCGAATCAGCAAGCGGGTAGCCATCGGTTTGCACTATCTTCAAAAGCAGGGCGTGTTGACCTTTTCCATTGTTGGCGGGTCAAGACAACCAGCGCGCGTTGACCCCGTCAAACTCCTCATTCAAAAGGGATATCTCATGGTGACCACCACTGCCAAACCGACAGCGCCAGACTCCAAGGCCAAAACACGTGCCAAGCGGCCCAGCATTGTGTCCAGCAAACCGGTCAGCAAGGCCTCGCCCCGGCCGCGCGTCAAAGCAATCGCCAAGACGCAGAGTGAGCCCAGCACCGCAACAACGCGGGTCACACACCCGGTCGCGACACTGAAGCAGGTGGCAACTCAAAGCCGCAGAAAAGTCAGCACCGTGGTGCACATGACGCGTGACGCATCCTTCAAACTCATCGACAGCCAGCGCGCCATCTGGCTGGCGGGCTTGGGCGCCTTGGCGCGGGTGACCACCAGCACGGGCACGCAAGGCGAAAAGGCGTTTGAAGCACTGGTGAAGGCGGGCGAGCAACTGGAGCAACAGGCCCGCCACGCGATAGACGACAACGCCGAGCGGCTGAAACTCCGCATTGACGATGCCAGCAAGGCGGTGGATGAGCGCATTGAAACCGTGAGCGATGCGTTTGACACACGGGTCAAGCAGGCGTTGTCCCGGCTGGGTTACCCCAAGGCCGGCAAAACCGCCGCAAAAAAGCCCGGCGGGAAAAACACTGTCGCACCGGCCTGAAGCGGCGGCGCAACAGAGGCTCAGGGCGTTTTGACCAGCCGCCAAGCCAAGTAGGTGCCCAGCACCGCGTTGGCCAGGGTAAAGCCCAGCACGATGGTCAGGCCCCAGCCGGTCAAAGACCGGTTGTGTGTGATCCAGGCCAGCGCAGCGGACAAGCCATTCAAGGCCAGCATGAGCCAGAACAAGGGGTTTCGGGGCTGAAACAGGTGGGACAGCTTCATCTGCCTGCCCCCGAAACCCGATGGCCAAGCCCGCACTGACAACCCGGTTCTGTCACGTCAATCAGCCCACCCACTGCCGCGCGTTGTGCCACAGCTGCATCCAGGCGCTAAACGCTGCCGGGTCGCCGTTGGTCCAGCTCATCTGAATGTTGCGGAACACACGCTCGGGGTGCGGCATCATGGCGGTGAAGCGGCCGTCTGCCGTGGTCACGGCGGTCAAGCCGCCAGGGCTGCCGTTCGGGTTGAACGGGTAGGCTTCGGTGGCGGCACCATGGTTGTCGGTGAAGCGCATCGCGGCGATGGCCTTGTCGGCGTTGCCCCGGTACTTGAAGTTGGCGAAACCTTCGCCATGCGCCACGGCAATCGGCAAGCGGTGACCGGCCATGCCCTTGAAGAACAGCGAGGGCGACTCCAGCACTTCGACCATGCTGAGGCGCGCCTCAAAGCGCTCGCTCTGGTTGGTGGTGAAGCGCGGCCAGTCTTGCGCGCCGGGAATGATGTCGGCCAACTCGGCAAACATCTGGCAGCCGTTGCACACGCCCAACCCGAAGGTGTCGGTGCGGCCAAAGAAAGCCTTGAACTGCTCGGCCAGCACCGGATTGAAAGTGATGGAACGCGCCCAGCCAATGCCGGCACCCAGGGTGTCGCCATAGGAGAAGCCGCCGCAGGCCACCACGCCCTTGAAGTCGGCCAGATTGGCGCGCCCTGTTTGCAGGTCGGTCATGTGGACGTCAAAGGCTTCAAACCCGGCTTCCACGAAGGCATAGGCCATCTCCACATGGGAGTTGACGCCCTGCTCGCGCAGCACCGCCACCTTGGGGCGAGACAGCATGAGCGCCGGACTTGCTACCGATTCAGTAGCTATATGACCATTATTAGCAGGGGCTAGAGCCTGATTTGGCACTAAAAACACGTGCATGCCGGGGTCAGAGGGCTCACCAGCGGCGGCGTGCTCGGCATCGGCGCAGGCGGGGTTGTCGCGCCGTTGGCAAATCTTCCAGCTGGTGGCGTCCCACACCTGGTGCAGGTCGGCCAGCTTGGCGCTGAACACGGCCTTGGCATCGCGCCAGACTTGCACTTCGCCCACGCCCACGGTGATTTCGGAGTCCGCCGGGCGGGTTTTACCGATGAAGTGGCTGTGCTTGCTCAAGCCGTGCTCGCGCAAGGTTTGCATGACCTCGTTGCGTTGCTCAGTGCGCACCTGCAGCACCACGCCCAGCTCTTCGCTGAACAGGGCTTTGAGGGTGAGTTCATCGCGGCGGGCGCTGACCTGGCCTGCCCAGTTCTTGCTGTCACCCACATCGGCGCGGCTGTCGGTGATGCCGTCGCCCTCGGTCACCAGCAAGTCCACATTGAGCGACACGCCCACGTGGCCGGCAAAAGCCATTTCGCACACGGTGGCAAACAAGCCGCCGTCGCTGCGGTCGTGGTAGGCCAAAATTTTGCCCTCAGTGCGCAAGGCGTTGACGGCATTGACCAGGTTCACCAGGTCTTGCGGGTGGTCCAGGTCAGGCACCTCGTCGCCCAACTGGCCCAGCGTCTGCGCCAGCATGCTGGCGCCCATGCGGTTCTGGCCCCGGCCCAGGTCAATGAGGACCAGCGTGGTGTCGTCCGTGGCGTTGAGTTGGGGTGTCAGGGTGCCGCGCACATCGGCCAGCGAGGCAAAGGCGGTGACGATCAGGGACACGGGCGAGGTGACCTTTTTGGCCTGATCTTGGTCCTTCCACTGCGTGCGCATGGAGAGCGAATCCTTGCCCACGGGGATGGAAATGCCCA
>CAZLRQ010000010.1:0-21225 GCA_964562035.1 uncultured Rhodoferax sp.
CCATCTGGTGCACTGGCGCCCCGCTGGCCAGCGTGTGCCAATAGGGGTCCAGAAAATCCGGGCCGCACTTGAACACCCGCACCTTGCGACCCTGGCGCGTGTGAAGGCGCGCCAGGGCCGAGGCGATGGTGGTTTTGCCTTGGCCAGAGGCTGGGGCGGCGATGAGGATGGCGGGGCAGGTGTGGCGGGACATGGATGAATCTTTCAGCGCAAATGAATTACAGCGGTGCCCACTTCAGGCCGACATAAAAAGTGCGGCCTTCCGTAGCGTACAGACGTGCTGTCTGGTAGTCCTGGTCGGTGAGGTTGTCAATGCGCGCCAGCAGCGTGAAGTCCCGCGTCAGGCGAGTGCTGGCCGACAAGTTCAACAGCACATAGCCCGCCAGTTGCGTGGTGTTGGCCGCCGTGTCAAAGCGTCGGTCTGAGGCCTGAAGCTCGGCCCCTAAACGCCAGCCTGCGACCTGGGTGTCTGCCCCAAAGGTGGCATGCCGGCGCGCGCGGCGCGGCAGCTGTTTGCCCGTACCCAGGTTCTGAGGGTTCTGGAAATCGGCTGACGCGCTCAGGTTCACCGTGCCCCACTGGTGGTTGCCGGAGAGGGTAAGGCCTTCATAACCGGCCCGGTCCACGCTCTCATAGCAGCCGCGGGTCGACACACAAGCCCCCGCACCATTCACGTAGGTCACAAGATGACTAACCCGGTTGCGGTAGACAACAGCACCCACGCTGTTGGCCCCCTCCGTGTAGCGCAGACCGGCCTCCAGGTTGCGGCTGGTTTCGGGCTGCAAGCTGCTGACACCAAACTCGCTGAATCGTTGGTACAAAGTGGGCGCACGAAACGCCGTACCTGCCGATGCTGTCGCGCGCCATTGAGGCGTGAGCGCATAGCCATAAGCGGCGCCACCCGTGCTCTTGCCACCAAAACCGCTATCGTTATCGTGGCGCGCATTGAGCTGAACCGTGTGTCCCGCCTGCACAAAGCCGTAGCCCAGCGCAACGCCGTTTTGAGTACGGTTACGGTTGGGGCCAACGGCGCTGTTCTCCAGCACATCTTCACGGCGCTCCAGCGTGGCTGTCACCAGGTGAGGACCAAAACGCAGTTCGTTCTGCAGCAGATAACCCCGCAAATCCGTGGTGGTCATGTAAACAGCAGGCCGGGTTTCGTAGCGACTGCGGCTGTCAGTCACACTCAGGCGCGTGCTGTACACCTCAGTCCACTGGGACTCCCAGTTGAGTCCCAAGCTGCGCAGGTCATGAAAACTGCGGTCATCCACAGGGCTTGCCGGCTTGTGTGTGGATGAGTCGTACTGGGACTCCGTCTTGCTGGACAGCAATGTAGCGTCCAGCCGATGAACGCGGTTGACTTTAAAACCCACGCGGGCATTGGCTGACTGGCTGCGAAAACCGTCTTGATCAGTGTTGCGCACACCATCCGTTCCTAGGCGCAGGCGCAGGGGCTGTGTATCAAAGCCGTCACTGCGCTGGTCAGACAGACCCAACGAGTAATCCAGAGCGCCGTCAACGCCCGTGCGACCACTCACGCCTGCCTCTGTACTGCGCAAACCGTGGCTGCCCAGTCCCAGCCCGACATACGGCGCTGCAGGTCCCTCACCCCGTCGGGTAAATAGTTGAATCACGCCATGAATAGCGTCAGAGCCATAAACCGCTGCCGCTGGGCCGCGCAAGACTTCAATGCGGTCAATTTGCGCCAACGGAATAGCCTCCCAGGCCACACCACCGCTGCCCGACTGCGCATCCAGCCGCACGCCGTCGAGGTAAACCGCCGTGTGCTGCGAGTTGCCACCCCGCAAAAACACACTGGTGATGCCGCCCACACCACCATTGCGGGCAATCTCCACGCCCGGCAAACGGGCCAGTACATCGGCCACACCACTGGCCCCACTGCGCTCAATCATGGCGCGGTCCACGATGCTGATGTCAGCCACCAAATCGGACAAGGCTTGGACCGTTCGGGTGGCGGTGACCACCGTTTCCGTCAATTGCGGCTGGGCGTGCACAGAAAACACACAAGCCACTGCAAGCACAGACGTGCACAGACGCACGGGTGCGCGATGGCGCACAAAAATAGACACATTTTTCATAAGAAACTAACCATCAAAAAGCCCTCACCGTCTTCCCCGACAGTGCATGAGCGTCACGGTTGCACGCAAGCGTGCAGCCACCGTGTTGGCCGGTATCCGGGCTGGTGGAACAACCTCCATCGCCTTCCCAAGCGCGTGTTCAGAACGCTCAGTGGCTGTGATGGAAGCGGAATCGGATGATTCGTCCACTTACCGTTGCGGGGGCAGCGCAGGTTAGGTTGGCTGTGAACAGCATCACCCTCCTGCTTCCCGTTGAACTGCGATGTGTGAACCACACCGCGAGCACCAACGGCATGATTCTAAGGCCGCAACCTTGGGCTAACCCTACAATGTGCACCCTATGTCGAACCCATCCCAAATCGACCAAATTGCAGACCGTGTCGACCGTTTGCTCGTCCGTTACGACGAAGTGCGGCGCATGAACACCTTGCTGATTGCTCAGGTCGAAGCCATTACCCAAGAACGCGACTCCCTCAAGCTACGGCTGGGCGCCGCCCGTGCACGTGTCGACGCCCTGTTGGACCGATTGCCGGAAACATCAGCCACGACTCACATCAAGGGCATCGAATGAAGCAGCTTGAAGTCCAAATCATGGGGCAAAACTACCTGCTGGGCTGCCCCGAAGGCGGCGACGCCCGTCTACTTGACGCCGTAGAGCGGGTAGACACTGCGATGTGCCGAATTCGCGACGATGGAAAAGTCAAGGCCCGCGACAGGATTGCCGTTCTGGCAGCGCTCAACCTCGCTTTTGATCTGGCCGACAACACACAGACCATGACGGCGGCAAGCGAGCTACCGGCGAATGGAGGCCAACCCTTTGAAGCCCTGTTGCAGCGCCTGAATTTGGCTTTGAACGATGACGGTCATCCGATTTAGTGGGTCCGACATCCATTTCTTGTTCCATTTTTTGTGACCGGACCAAAAGCCTGGGCCTACAATCCCGCCTGTCTGCACTGCTCGCCGGGCTTTATATTTCCTTGAACCAATGCTCTCTGAGCCCGGGCTTGGAACATCACTGACCAAGCGTGATCATCTCGCGTCAGATGAACCCAATGGTCAGTTGACCTCGCCCACCTGAACCCCGGTTCAGGATGCCGGTCCGGTGGCATTGCAGACACCTTTTTCTCACACTCCCATGATGCTCGAACCACTGCTTATTGTTGAACTGGCATTGCTGGGCTTGGGTAGTGGTTTTTTGGCGGGATTGCTGGGTATTGGTGGCGGCATGATCATGGTGCCATTCATCACCGTCATCTTGTCCGGTCGAGGCGTCGGTCCGGATCTCGCCGTCAAAATGGCCATTGCCACGTCCATGGCCACCATCATCTTCACGTCCATCTCCAGCGTCCGGGCGCATCAGCGCCGTGGTGCAGTCCGATGGGATCTGGTCAAGGGGCTGGCGCCCGGCATCGTCATTGGCAGTGCAGTAGCAAGTTTGGGTGTTTTCGCGCTGCTCAAAGGTTCATGGCTGGCCCTGTTTTTTGCAGCCTTTGTTTCCTTTTCTGCCACCCAGATGTTTCTGGACAAGAAACCAGCCGCCGCCCGGCAAGTACCCGGCTTCGGCGGACTGCTGGGTGCGGGCGGCGTCATTGGTTTTCTATCGGGATTGGTGGGTGCAGGCGGCGGTTTTGTCAGTGTGCCGTTCATGACTTGGTGCAATGTCGCGATTCACAGGGCTGTGGCAACCTCCGCTGCGCTGGGTTTTCCGATTGCTTTGGCCAACGTGCTGGGCTATGTCTTCAGTGGTCAACACCTGCAGCAATTACCACCTTACTCTTTAGGCTATGTGTGGCTACCGGCCCTTGGCGTGATAGCCATGTGCAGTGTCCTCACCGCGCCCCTGGGCGTCAAGGCAGCCCACAAATTGCCAGTAAAAACCCTCAAACGGGTATTTGCCAGCATCTTGTACGTACTGGCCGCCTACATGCTCTACAAAGGTCTGAGTAGCATTTAAGAAATGCCACAAAGTCTGCGGCCCTTCACATTGGCTCTGGCAGGAACGGCATGCTGGCCATCAGTTGTTCAAACTCGGCCACGGGCAAGGCCGGTGAGCACAGGTAACCCTGAAAAGCTTCACACTCCAGGCTTGCCAGATAGCTGCGTTGCGCCAGCGTCTCAACGCCTTCCGCCACCACTTTCAACTTGAGGCCACGCGCCATACCAATGGTGGCGCTCACAATAGCACGATCACTTTCGTCGTCGGGCAACCCCATCACGAATGAGCGGTCAATTTTGAGTTTTGAAATGGGAAATTTCTTCAAGTAAGCCAAGCTGGAGTAACCCGTACCAAAGTCATCAATTGACATCACAACACCCAGTGCAGCCAGCGCATGCAGACGCTCTAGCGCCTCGTTGGCGTCCTTGACCAAAATGGACTCGGTTAACTCAAGCTCCAGAAGGTGGGGAGACAAACCCGCAGACCGCAAAACACTCGCCACAATTTGCACAAAGTCAGTTTGCTGAAACTGCATGGCAGACACGTTGATGGAGACGGTCACGGGCGTACCCTCGTTTTGCCAGACAACAGCCTGACGAACAGCCTCCTCAAGTACCCAATTGCCAAGCGTGACAATGAAGCCGGACTCCTCGGCGAGGGGAATAAAAAGTGCCGGAGACACGCTGCCCAACTCCACATCGGTCCAGCGAATCAAGGCCTCGGCACCCAGCAAATGGCCCGTCGACAGCGAAATCTGTGGCTGATAGTGCAGTCGAAACAAGCCCTGCTCCATGGCTTGGCGCATCGAATGATCCATCTTCATACGCGACAACAGGTCAACATTCATTTGCGGTTGGTAAAAGCGGAAACTTCCCCGACCACGCTCCTTGACCAGATACATGGCAATATCAGCGCACTTGATCAGTTCGTCCAGCGAGCGACCATCCTCGGGATACAGTGCAATGCCAATGCTGCAACCCACCGAAAAACTCATTGCATCGATGTGAAACGGCTTCGCCATGGTGTCAATAAGTCGGCGCGCCAACACCTCCGCGCCATGGCCGTCAATCTCCTGCAAAAAGATAACAAACTCATCGCCGCCCAACCGGCACAAGGTATCGGTGTCGCGCAAACACCGCTTGATGCGATCTGCGACGTCAATCAACACCCGGTCACCAAAAATATGACCCATCGAGTCATTGATGTTCTTGAACCGGTCGAGATCAATGAAGAAAACACCAAATTCACCACCGCTTCTCTCGGCCGCGCGCATTGCAAATTCAACGCGCTGCGACAGCAGCAAACGGTTTGGTAGCCCCGTCAACGCATCACTGTAAGCAAGCTGTTCAATGCGCTTTTGAGCCGCGAGCTCGTCGGTCATGTCCTTGAAAAAACAAATCGTGTGCAGCATCACACCCTGTTCATCGCGCAAAAGCACCCATGACACCTGCACTGGGCAGGCCGCGCACTTGGCGCGCTTGAGCCAAAGTTGGCCTCGCCAAAAGCCGTTGGTCGTCAGAGATTGCCTGATCCGCAGCATGACGTCGGGGTCATGAGGATCATGAAAAAAATCAGGGGACAACTTGCCCGATAACTGCATTTGCGTGCATTCGGTTAGCCGCTCACAGACCGGATTGGACGTCAAGACATGGAAGGCCGGATCGGTAATGAAAATGGCATCCAGACTGGACTCAAACACTTTGCTGGCCAGCCGCAACCGCGACTCTGCATTAATGTTCTGAGTGATGTCACGGAAAGAAAAAACACGCCCAGTCGGTTGCCCCCGGCTGTATTGCGGGCGCGTCACACGCTCCAACACCCGACCAGAGAGCAGCACCAGCACATCAGAAGTCTCCAGCAGTGGACTTTCTGCAATTTCAAGCAACCGCTGCTCGTAAGGCCCGGGGTCGATAACCAGAGAAGCCAAGTGATCGAACAGGGCCTTGTCGTTCCGCACCAGCAGCAGGGACTCAGGCACATCCCATAACGCCGCGAAGTGCCGGTTGTAGTTGCGAATATCGCCATTCTGATCACTGACCAAAATGCCATCACCTGTGGACTCCAAGGTCGCGCGGAGCTCGGCCACCAATCGTTCAAGCTCGTCCTCAGTGCGCCGCTGCTGGCGTAGGTCTCTAATACCCACCACATACAACGCGCGATCTGCCCGAGGCCACACCCGACTTACCCGACGCTCCACGGGTATCGCAACCCCATCCGCACTGCGCAGCAAAGTTTCTGAATGGATACTGTCAACCAATCCGGCTGCAATATCCTCCCAAAAGAACTGATCCTCTGGCGAGGCCGTTAACTCAATAACGGGCTTATTGATCAGGTCACAGGACTCCAAGCCCAACAAATCTGATGCAGCGCGATTCACAACAAGAATACGCAGGCTGACAGGGTCAACCAACCAGACCGCCTCCAATAGACCCTCTATCAATGGCGCCCAAGCAGAAGGTGTCATGAGACCGCACTCCCAATGGGAGTTTCCACCGATCTCTCAAAAAAATAACAAATACGCTGTCGAGGTGAGAGGTAGTCCAAGGCCATGCGGGGCAAATTGGCCGGCTTTAAGCTGCGTCGGATGCCAATAGCGGGCGTCAACTCCAGATCAAGAATCAGAGCATCGACCCGGGAAACACTGGGTTCATGCACCAAAACACGGGGCTTGAGAGGTCGAGATGAGTTCACGGACATCACGATGGCAAACCGCTCGTCAGACAGTTGAACGACAGAGCCTGGTGGATAGACCCCCATCATCCGGATAAAAGCGCTCAAAACAGTCCCGTCAAATCTAGTTTTCAGTTGAGCAAAAATCAGGGACAAGGCTTCATGAGGTGTCACTGCAGCGGTTGGTCGACTTGGGTTACACAAATTTTCATAGCGATTGACGAGCGCTAATACTTTTGCAGGCAAGGAGAGACTGTCGCCCTTAAGCCGCGCAGGAAACCCACTGCCGTCAACCAACTCATGGTGTTGGGCAATCGCCTTTAGCGCGCCGGGGGTCAACGTCATCTGCTTGCCCAGTTCGACACCTAACCCAACATGCTGCTGATATAACTTGTATTCAACAGGTGAAAAATTATCTTCTAGCCATCGCACACGATCGGGTAACTGGGACTTGCCGACATCATGCAAAAAGGCAGCCATACCAAGATCCACCATATCCGTATGAGACAAACCTAACGCCCGCCCGAGCAACAGCGAAATAACCGTCACATTCACGGGGTGCATGGAGGCCCTGTCTCCCATACCCTCGGACAGAAGCCGAATGGCGGACTCGCCCTCCTGCAGCATTTCACCAACCAGCCCGTTCACCATCTCCAGGCACTGTGTCATCGCCACCACAGGCTTGGCGTTGACCTGCGACATCACAAGTTTGTAGGTCTGAATAGCCTCGGCAAACCGACGCTCACAAACTGCCAAATCGCGTTGCTGAGCACTCAGCAAATCACTCTTCAAGGCCTTTAGACGATCACTCTCAGCCCCAAGAACTCCCTGCTGATCCATATTTCCAGCTTCAGTGCTGCGGTCAACGTGACTCAATTCATCTTTGACAGTTGCACGATCGAGAGCAAGGGGAGCTCCCGGAGGGTCACTTTTCTCTGGAAAATATCGAATTCTTTTCAGGCCCAGTTCCAAAATTGTCTCAATTTGCTTTTCTGAGGAAATTTTGAAGCTACTTTTAGGAAACGGGTGTGACAACCAACCCAAATCAAGCTCGATATAAAGGCCAATGCGCAAAGCCTGAATGTCCACGTACTCAAAGTCAATCTTGCTCACGAGTAACACTCCCACAATCTGCATTGAGCCAACTTGCTTGGTGTTAAATCAAATGCGTTTACACCGGCCCACTGACAGAATGCATAGCGCACAACAAAAATGGCCAGCGAGAATAGTGGAGCCCAAACGTCGATTGGTGATGGTGGAGTTGCTAGCATTTTGAGAGAAGAATATCACGCAAACGGCTTGGCCAAAATGCTGCAATCGCCCGACTAGATACCGGCCATAGACAGACTTTGAACTTGACCGGTCCCCAAGAACCACCTGCAGAGGTGCTGCTTCGGTTATCGAACGTTTTTGCTGTCGCAACCTGCTCTTTGGCTGTCGACAGGCACTCAGCAGCCCGGTAAGCGCTTGCTTGAGAGTCAAGACCAGCGCCATGGCTAGGTAGCTCAACTATCAGTGAAACTTTTCACTGTGACTGAGCGTAAAGCGATTAACTATACCGAAACACGCTATAGATTGTCCGCCAAATGACGAATGATTCAAACTGAGAATTTTTTGACGGCCAGACTGCCATGGTCTGCCCGGAGGGGATCGAACCCCCGACCCACAGCTTAGAAGGCTGTTGCTCTATCCAACTGAGCTACGGGCAGAGATCGAGAGAAAATGTGGTCGGGGCGAAAGGATTCGAACCTTCGACCCTCTGGTCCCAAACCAGATGCGCTACCAGGCTGCGCTACGCCCCGACTGGTCACTATTGTAGCGGCTCAAAATGGCATTCTTCAAACTTGCCTGCAATTAACTCATGAATCAACACATTAAATGCCCTTATGAGCGCCAACACTTGTACGCTACATTTCAACATTAAAACTTCAAGTCGTTTGCAGGTACCGCGAGAAACGCAGTTACTAACTTCAACGTTGTTTTGCTTCCGCCGGCGAACATCTAGACCAAAGACTCAAAAAAAGTGACGCTGCTAAATGAACTTCCGCTCCAGGCGCTGCAGTTTTATGCAACTGCACCCTACCCGTGCAGCTATCTGCCCAACAGACTTGCCCGGTCGCAGGTCGCGACACCCAGTCACCTGATTAACAACGCAACCTATTCTGAACTGGTCGGCAGAGGCTTTCGACGAAGCGGCATGTTTACCTACCGCCCCTACTGCGATAGCTGCAGAGCATGCACGCCTCTTCGGGTGCTCTCTAACGAATTCCAACCCGATCGAAGTCAGCGCCGCGCGTGGCGTCAACATTCGGGTCTAAGAGTCCGGATTCTTGAACTGTGCTTTATGCCCGAACACTACAACCTCTATCGCCGGTATCAAACCAGTCGACATGCGGGGGGAGGGATGGATCAGGACAACGTGGATCAATACACGCAGTTTCTATTGCAGACACGGGTAAATTCTCGTCTTGTCGAATTTTATGAAATCAACGCAGACGATACAGACGGCTCATTGAAAATGGTTTCGATCCTGGACGTTCTAGATGATGGACTGTCGGCCGTTTACACCTTCTACGAGCCAGAACCTCAAACCAGCTATGGCACTTACAACGTGCTTTGGCAGATTGAGCAAGCAAAGTCTCTGAAACTGCCTTATGTGTACTTAGGCTACTGGATCGAGGAAAGCCGGAAGATGAACTACAAATCCAAATTTATGCCCCGAGAGTTACTGATTGATGGCGAATGGACATGCCAACAATCACTTGGCAATGAAGTCAGCGAAGGAATTTGAAACGGAAATCCCTCACAATTTCACAAAGTAAAATATGAGTTCTGTTTCTGAGGATTCACCATGCGAAAAGTTAGCTCCGATGTCCCCGCCACGCCAACGGTACAAGTTATTGAACGCATGTTCGCGTTGATGGATGTACTCGCTTCGCGCGAGGACGCCATGTCGCTCAAAGATATTAGCGAGAGAACAGGGCTGCATCCGTCAACAACGCATCGCATATTGAATGATCTGGCGACAGGCAGATTTGTAGACCGCCCCCACCCAGGCACCTACCGACTTGGCATGCGATTGCTAGAACTCGGAAATTTGGTGAAAAGCAGGCTCAATGTCAGAGATGCGGCACTGGTTCCAATGCGAGAGCTCCACAAACTCATACAGCAGCCCGTTAATTTGAGCATGCGCCAAGGCGATGAGATCGTCTATATTGAACGGGCGTACAGTGAACGTTCTGGCATGCAGGTGGTACGGGCCATTGGCGGACATGCACCACTTCATTTGACATCCGTCGGCAAGCTTTTTCTGGCTGCAGATGATCCACAGCGAGTAAGAGCCTACGCTACGCGCACGGGGTTGAGTGGGCACACCAAGAACAGCTTGACTCAACTACCAAACTTGGAAAGAGAATTGTCCAAAGTCCGGGATCATGGAGTTGCCCACGACAATGAGGAACTTGAGCTCGGTGTTCGCTGCATGGCAGCCGGTATTTACGACGACCAAAACAAACTTGTGGCGGGACTGTCTATTTCAGCACCAGCGGGCCGACTAGAAGACCAATGGTTACCCAAGCTTCAAGCGACAGCCCGGGCAATATCTACCACTTTGGGTCAGAAAGCGCTCGCTACCTGATGTTATTTCGCCATTCTCACGCTACTGAATAGATTCAACCCAACTTCTGACACGCTCTGCATCTCCAAGACGGCTCAGCTTTCCAGCGGAATCCAGGAACACCATGATCAAGCGTCGTCCTGCAACCTTGGTCTGCATTACCAAGCATCGGCCAGCTTCCGAGATGTAACCTGTTTTTTGCAACCCGATGTCCCAAGATGGATTTTTTACCAGTCGGTTCGTATTGTTGTATTGCAAAGTTCGGCTACCAACCGACACTTGGTGCCCATGTGAGGTCGACAATTCACGCAATACGGGATCGTCGTAAGCGACATCTACAAGCTTAGCCAAATCGCGTGCACTGGATTGGTTGCGGCTCGACAATCCAGTAGGTTCCACATAAATCGTACTGGCCATTCCCAACGAGCGCGCCTTCAAATTCATTAACCGGACAAATGTAGGTAATCCACCTGGATAACTGCGGCCCAAGGCATTAGCCGCCCGGTTTTCACTTGACATCAACGCCAAATGCAGAAGTTCACCACGACTCAACTGAGTCCCCACCTGCAGACGCGAAGTACTTCCTTTTTCAGTATCGACATCATCCTGCGTGATAGCGATCATTTCGTCCATCGGCAAGTTGGCACCACTGATCACCAAGCCCGTCATCAACTTGGTCAACGATGCAATGGGCAAGACCGCCTTGTCATTTTTACTGAACAGGACTTCGCTGGTGTCTTGATCAATTACCAATGCCACACTAGACTTCAAGTCCAATTTGTCGCCGATATCATGCAAACCTGCCATTTGCCCAAAAGACAAAGCCGCTGGTCTGGCGGCAATCGCCGGTGACACCCGAGACTTGGTTGCTGCGAAAGTTTTCCTAATTTTTTTCTGTGCAACAATTTTTTTCTTGGAAATTTTTACAACTGCTTTGACCCTAGAGGTCTTGGTTACCTGCTGCTTTTTCTGAGCGGCACTGGCGTCAGGCACCGACATACCAATCAGCAATACAAGCAGACCCAATAAAAACGAGACCCGGCGCACCGCTTTTCCCAATGTAACTTGCTGAAAACTATGCATATTAATTACTCCGGATCATTCAACTTCGAGTTGTAAGTTTAAACAAAAAAAGCCACGCAATATCAAATACTTGCGTGGCTTTGTTAAACAAAGACCAGAAATAAAACTTGTTACCTAACCCTGTGCGGCTACTCGGTCAGCTTTGCTGTGCAATTTATTGAGCGCGCTCAAGTAAGCTTTAACCGAAGCCACCACAATGTCTGGATCTGCACCAACGCCATTGACAACTCGACCACTGTTTTGTAAGCGTACCGTCACTTCACCTTGACTCTCGGTGGAACCGCTGATCGCATTCACAGAATAAAGCACCATCTCTGCACCGCTCTTTACATGAGCTTCGATGGCCTTCAGAGATGCGTCAACAGGGCCGTTACCATCTGAACTGCCTTTGACTTCCTTACCGCCTACAGTGAAAACCACTGTAGCTTGAGGACGCTCACCCGTTTCGCTATGTTGCGACAGAGAAACGAAACCGTATTGCTCCTTTTCGCTGGTTACGCTTTCGTCGCTAACCAATGCGAGGATGTCCTCCTCAAAAATTTCACTTTTACGATCTGCCAATTCCTTGAATTTTCCGAACGCAGCGTTGACATCAGCCTCGCTTTCCATCTGTACACCCAGTTCAAGCAGTCGCTGTTTAAAGGCGTTACGCCCGCTCAACTTGCCCAGAACAATTTTATTGGCTGTCCAGCCTACGTCTTCCGCACGCATGATTTCATACGTGTCACGCGCTTTGAGAACACCATCCTGGTGAATTCCGGACGCATGCGCAAACGCGTTAGCACCAACTACTGCTTTGTTCGGTTGGACGACAAAGCCAGTGGTTTGACTGACCATTCGACTGGCTGCCAAGATGTGTTTGGTGTCAATACCCAAATCGAGTCCGAAGTAATCGCGCCGTGTTTTGACAGCCATCACGATTTCCTCAAGACTGCAATTCCCGGCGCGCTCACCCAAGCCATTGATCGTGCATTCGACTTGTCTTGCGCCGCCAATCTTGACTCCCGCCAAGGAGTTGGCAACCGCCATGCCCAGATCGTTGTGGCAATGCACCGACCAAATAGCCTTGTCCGAGTTGGGAATGCGCTCGCGCAGAGTTTTGATGAAATTTCCGTAAAGCTCAGGAATCGCATAACCAACCGTGTCGGGTACGTTGATGGTGGTGGCGCCCTCATTGATGACTGCTTCCAACACACGACACAAAAAGTCTGGATCGCTGCGGTAACCATCTTCAGGGCTGAACTCCACATCTGACACCAAATTACGTGCAAATCGCACGGCCAGTTTGGCTTGCTCAAACACCTCATCGGGTGTCATTCGCAATTTCTTTTCCATGTGCAATGCAGAGGTCGCAATGAAAGTGTGGATGCGGGAACTGTTGGCGCCCTTCAAGGCCTCCGCCGCACGCGAAATGTCCCGATCATTCGCCCTGGAAAGAGAACAAATAGTTGAGTCCCTGATTTCATTCGCAATACCCTGAACAGCCTCAAAGTCTCCATTAGAACTGGCAGCGAACCCGGCCTCAATGACGTCAACCTTCAGCCGTTCCAATTGACGTGCAATGCGTAATTTTTCATCCTTCGTCATTGAAGCACCTGGCGATTGCTCCCCATCGCGCAAGGTCGTATCAAAAATAATCAGTTTGTCTGCCATTCGATTTCTCCTGGGTTGCTGCACATAAGCAATGTCACTTGGACGCTGAAACTAAAAAAGCCCGCTGCAACTGCAAACGGGCTTTTGGTACTGGTGAACGCGTGCGCTACCGAAACCGCCCGTAAGGCGTTAGCAATAGAGTTAGCGTCAAAAATTTCATAATTTCAATATACCACAAGCTCGCAAAGAACCAAGGGCCGCCTGCACGATCACTTGTGAAGACCGCGTTCGTCGGGCTCTTCGGTGGAAACGCTGATCACGCTGGTGGGAACACCTTTAGTCTTGCGCCAAATATAAATGGCATAACCGCTTAGTCCATAAATAGCGAATATTCCCAGCATCACGATAGGTGGATCGATGTTGATCACCGCAATTCCCAAAGCAATTAAAACTATCACAGTAAAAGGCACACTTTTCTTCATGTGCAAATCCTTAAAACTGTAAAACGGAACGTTGGTAACCATCGTCAGACCCGCATAAAGAGCCAGACAAAACATGGGCCAAGCCATACTGGGCCCCTCGACGCCAAGGTCAGTCATTAGCCAGATAAAGCCAGCTACCAGTGCGGCAGCAGCCGGCGATGGCAGCCCTTGAAAATAGCGCTTATCAACAACGGTTGTATTGACATTAAATCTAGCCAGTCGGAGCGCGGCGCAAGAACAATAAACGAATGCAGCAATCCAGCCCCAACGCCCCAATCCCTGAAGAGCCCAAACGTAGGCAATGATTGCAGGGGCTGCACCAAAGGAAACCATGTCCGACAGCGAATCCATCTGCTCGCCAAACGCACTTTGGGTGTTGGTCATTCGGGCAATTCGGCCATCCAGACTGTCCAGCACCATGGCACAGAAAACGCCAATCGAGGCCAAATCAAATCGCCCGTTGATGGCCATGACGATGGCATAGAAACCACCAAACAGCGCCGCCAATGTGAAGAGGTTAGGCAGAATATAGATGCCCTTACGGCGCTTGCGTACAACGACGTTGCTGCCTTCAGAAAAATCTGATTCATTCCCATCATGCATAACCTGGACCTCCGATTAATCATAATAACAAAGGCCACCGAAGTGGCCTTTGTCAGGGGAGTCAGTCGACTCAGTTGCGGGTTTGATCAACCAGCTTGTTTTTCTTGATCCAAGGCATCATCGCACGAAGCGTTTCGCCAACCTGCTCAATTTGATGCTCTGAAGTCAAACGACGACGGCTCAACAACGTTGGCGCGCCAGCCTTGTTTTCCAGGATGAAGCTTTTCGCGTACTCACCAGTCTGAATGTCCTTCAGACACTGACGCATCGCGTCTTTGGTCGCACTGGTCACGATTCGGGGACCGGTCACGTACTCACCGTACTCAGCATTGTTCGAGATCGAGTAGTTCATGTTGGCGATACCGCCTTCATAAATCATATCCACGATCAGTTTGAGTTCATGCAAGCATTCGAAATAAGCCATTTCAGGCGCGTAACCGGCTTCAACCAAGGTCTCAAAACCGGCCTTGATCAGCTCAACGGTGCCACCGCACAAAACGGCTTGCTCGCCAAACAGATCAGTTTCAGTTTCTTCGCGGAAATTGGTTTCGATGATGCCAGCCTTGCCGCCACCATTGGCCATGGCATAGCTCAACGCCAAATCACGCGTGCGACCGGACTTGTCCTGGTGAATCGCGATCAGGTGAGGAACGCCGCCGCCTTGGGCGTAAGTACCACGCACCGTGTGACCGGGCGCCTTTGGTGCCACCATCCAGACATCCAAGTCTGCGCGTGGGCTGACCAGACCGTAATGCACGTTGAAGCCGTGCGCAAACACCAGGGAGGCGCCCTGTTTGATATTGGGCTCAATATCGTTGGTGTAAACCGAGGCGATTTGCTCGTCTGGCAGCAAAATCATGACCACGTCAGCCGCTTTGACCGCATCAGCCACTTCAGCCACTTGCAGACCCGCTTTTTCAACCTTGGGCCAGGAAGCGCCACCTTTACGCAGACCGACGACAACCTTCACGCCACTGTCATTCAGATTCTGGGCGTGAGCGTGGCCTTGGCTGCCGTAGCCGATGATTGCAACTGTCTTACCTTTGATGAGACTCAGGTCGCAATCTTTGTCGTAAAAAACCTTCATTATTTTCTCCGTTGTAAAAAATTAAACTCTCAAAATCCGTTCACCGCGACCAATGCCACTGGAACCTGTTCGAACGGTCTCCAAAATGGCACCCCGCTCGATAGCTTGCAAAAACGCGTCATTTTTTGACTGGTCTCCCGTCAATTCAATGGTGTAGCTCTTCTCAGTCACATCAATGATCCGACCCCTGAAAATGTCAGCCATGCGCTTCATTTCTTCACGCTCTTTCCCCACCGCACGTACCTTCACCATCATGAGCTCGCGCTCGGTGTAGGCGCCCTCAGTGAGATCCACCACTTTCACGACCTCAATCAGACGATTCAGGTGCTTGGTGATTTGCTCGATAACCTCGTCAGAACCCGTGGTCTGGATCGTCATTCGAGACAAGCTGGGATCCTCGGTGGGCGCAACGGTCAGCGACTCAATGTTATAGCCACGGGCCGAGAAAAGGCCCACCACGCGCGATAGGGCGCCAGCTTCGTTTTCCAGCAATACTGCAATGATATGTTTCATAGTGTGCGAGTCCTCTTTTCGCTGCCCTCCCCCTGTGGCGGTAACCCCAGGGCTTGGCACGCAATAGATTCGTCAAGAGTTGGTTAGAGGTCTTCGGAGCCCAGCAGCATTTCGGTGATTCCCTTGCCGGCCTTGACCATCGGGAAAACGTTCTCTGTCGGATCGGTACGGAAATCCATGAAAACGGTCCGATCCTTGAGCTTGCGTGCTTCACGCAGAGCCGGCTCCACGTCCTGCGCACGCTCAATCAGCATGCCGACATGTCCGTAAGATTCAGCCAACTTCACAAAATTAGGAAGCGCATCCATATAGCTGTGGCTGTAACGGCCCTCGTATTCCAGCTCTTGCCACTGTCGCACCATGCCCAAATACCGATTGTTCAACGCGACGATTTTGATTGGCGTGTTGTACTGCAGGCAAGTCGATAGCTCTTGAATGCACATTTGCACCGAACCCTCGCCCGTGATGCAGAACACTTCACTGTCAGGCTTGGCCAGCTTGATACCCATGGCGTAAGGAATTCCCACGCCCATGGTGCCCAAACCGCCAGAATTGATCCAGCGCCGTGGCTCATCAAAGCGGTAGTACTGCGCCGCCCACATTTGGTGTTGGCCCACATCCGAGGTGATGTAGGTATCGACATCCTTGGTCATGTTCCACAAGGTCTCCACCACGTACTGGGGTTTGATCACATCGTTTTTGCCGTGGTCATACTTCAGGCAATCGCGCTTGCGCCACACCTCAATCGTGTCCCACCAAGCCGCCAATGCACCCGCGTCGGGCTTGGTGCTGCTTTCGCGGATCATGGCGATCATTTCAGACAACACGTCCTTGACATCGCCCACGATTGGGATGTCCACTTTCACGCGCTTGGAAATGCTGGAGGGGTCAATGTCAATGTGAATGATCTTGCGTTCATTTTGCGCAAAATGCTTGGGGTTGCCGATCACCCGGTCATCAAACCGTGCCCCCACGGCCAGCAGCACATCGCAGTTCTGCATGGCGTTATTGGCTTCCACGGTGCCGTGCATGCCCAGCATGCCCAGGAACTTGCGGTCACTGGCCGGGTAGGCACCCAAGCCCATCAGCGTGTTGGTGCAAGGGTAGCCCAACATGTCAACCAGGGTGCGCAGCTCAGCGCTTGCATTGCTCAGCAAAACTCCGCCGCCCGTGTAGATGTAAGGGCGTTTGGCTGTCAGCAAAAGCTGCAATGCCTTGCGGATTTGTCCGCCATGGCCTTTGCGAACCGGGTTGTAGGAGCGCATCTCCACCGATTCCGGGTAGCCCGAATAAGGCACCATTTTGAATGACACGTCCTTGGGGATATCAACCACCACAGGACCGGGGCGACCACTGCGTGCAATGTGAAAAGCCTTTTTCATGGTCATCGCCATGTCGCGGGCATCCTTGACCAGGAAATTGTGTTTCACGATGGGGCGGGTGATGCCGACCGTGTCACATTCCTGAAAAGCATCCAGGCCAATGGCGTGCGTGGGAACTTGCCCGGTGACGATCACCATGGGAATGCTGTCCATGTAGGCCGTGGCAATGCCGGTGATAGCGTTGGTAACGCCAGGGCCGGAAGTGACCAGCGCCACACCCACGTCGCCGGTCGCGCGGGCATAACCGTCGGCCGCATGAACAGCAGCCTGCTCATGGCGAACCAGAATATGCTGTATCGTGTTTTGCTTGTAAAAAGCGTCGTAAATGTGCAGGACAGCACCACCGGGGTAACCCCAGATGTACTTGACACCCTCGGCTTGCAGGGCTTTGATGAGAATCTCCGCGCCGCGAAGCTCTTGATCACCGGATACCTGTTGATTAGACGTGCTGGACGCCGCTGCCGCCTGAGCGACTTCTGCTTTTGAAATTTCCATGATGAACCTTTGTGAATTTCTCTGACGAAAAACCTTGGGTGCTCCTTCGCAAACACTTGTGGCGTCGCGTTGGAACTTGAGGCCATAACCATAAGCGCACTGATTCTTGCGCCGAATCATGACCCGTTTGCCTTTTGATTTGCAACGCGCATTATCGCACTGCGGCTACCGGGCCTTTCGCACCCGCGCTGCCGTGACCGAATGACATAATTTCGCCCAAACCAATACGCACTTGCATTCCCCCTGAACTATGAACAAACCGGATAATGGCGCCCTCGACACATCGCCAGCAAAAACGCCAAGCCTTTCACGCCGCATGGCCTGCTGGTTGTATGAGGGCCTGCTGATGTTTGGCGTCGTGTTCATTGCCGGCTATCTGTTCGGCACACTGAGCCAGACACGCAATGCCATGGACAACCGCCATGCGCTGCAGGCTTTTCTGTTTGTGGTCTTTGGGATTTATTTTGTTTGGCTGTGGGCCAAAGGCCAGACACTGGCCATGAAGACATGGGACATTCGCGTGGTGGACCGAGCCCACCAGCCCATCACCCAGGCACGTGCGCTGCTGCGCTATGTGTTGAGCTGGCTTTGGTTTCTGCCACCGCTGATTGCCATTGCGCCATTTCAGTTAACCGGACCAGAATCGGTGGTCATCATCATGGGCTGGATTGCGATTTGGGCCATTTTGAGCCGCTTTCACCCCGAACGGCAGTTTTGGCATGATGCGCTGGCGGGCACACGACTCATTTCAGTCCAGCGCAAAGCCAAAGCCTGACGCTGGGGCCCTTGAACTGGGCATGATTAAATCGCGGACTCGTCCAGTTCGCCAGTGCGGATACGCACTACGCGCTCCACGCTGGTCACGAAAATCTTGCCGTCGCCAATTTTTCCGGTGTGGGCGGCTTTGACAATCGCGTCAACACAGCGTTCCACATCATCAGTTTTCACCACCACTTCCACCTTGACCTTGGGCAGGAAGTCCACCACGTACTCGGCACCGCGGTACAACTCGGTATGGCCTTTCTGACGGCCAAAGCCTTTGACTTCGGTCACGGTCAAGCCAGTCACACCGCACTCGGCAAGGGCTTCACGCACCTCTTCAAGCTTGAACGGTTTGACAATGGCGGTGATCTGTTTCATGGTTTTCCTTGTGTATTTTGAAATAAAGATGCGCCAGACTCAGGCGCGAAATTTGTTGGTAATAGGATAACGCCAATCTTTGCCGAAGCTGCGGTGCGTCACGCGAATGCCAATGGGC
Organism: uncultured Rhodoferax sp.; assembly: GCA_964562035.1. Taxonomy (GTDB): domain Bacteria; phylum Pseudomonadota; class Gammaproteobacteria; order Burkholderiales; family Burkholderiaceae_C; genus Rhodoferax. The sequence continues at coordinate 18,818 of CAZLRQ010000010.1, forward strand.
GCCTGGCGCCGTTTGTACTCATTGATTTTGATGAGTCGGGTGACTTTTTCGACATCGGCACGCTCAAAACCGGCCGCCACGATATCTTCAATGCCTTGATCGTTCTCCATGTAGCGCTCAACAATCGCGTCCAGCACCTCATAAGCCGGCAAACTGTCCTGATCAGTCTGGTCAGCACGCAACTCGGCACTTGGCGGTCGGGTGATGATGCGCTCGGGAATAGGGTTGCTGCCAGTGCCATACGGATCGTGCAGATTGCGCCAGCAGGCGAGTCTGAAAACGGTGGTTTTGGCCAGGTCCTTGATGACGGCAAAACCACCCGCCATGTCGCCATACAAAGTGCAGTAGCCAGTCGCCAGTTCGGACTTGTTGCCAGTGGTCAACACGATGCTGCCAAATTTGTTGGACAGCGCCATCAGCAAGGTGCCCCGAATACGGGCCTGAATGTTTTCTTCGGTCGTGTCTTCGGCCAAACCCTTGAACTCCCCCGCCAGCGAGGCCTTGAAGGCTTCAAACTCCGGCACGATGGACACCTCGTCGTAGCGCACACCCAGGCGCTCGGCCATGTCCCGCGCATCAATCCAGCTGATGTCGGCGGTGTACGGCGACGGCATCATCAGCGTGCGCACCCGGTCTTTGCCCAGTGCGTCCACCGCCACGGCCAGCACCAGCGCCGAGTCAATGCCCCCCGACAAACCCAAAATCACGCTGGGAAAGCCATTTTTGCCAATGTAATCCCGCACACCCAACACCAAGGCGTCCCACAGGTCCGCATCCGGCGTGCGGTCAGGGGCGATATCAGCGGCCAAGTGAATGGTGGACGGCACACGGCTGGCCTGGATATAAAGCCGGTCTTCCATGAAACTGGGCGCACGGCCAGCCAGCGCGCCATCGGCATTCAGGGCAAACGAGTGCCCCTCAAACACCACTTCGTCTTGCCCCCCCACCAGGTGCGCGTAGACCAAGGGCAAGCCGCAAGCCTTCACACGCTCGCGCATCATGTGCTCACGCTCATGGCCTTTGCCGATATGAAATGGCGAAGCGTTGATGACGGCCAGCAACTCGGCGCCAGCTTCTTGGGTCAGCCGAGCCGGCGCTTCAAACCAGGCGTCCTCACAGATCAACAGCCCCACTTTGATGCGATGCCCCGCCTCGCCCGCCTCGAACACGCACACACTCTGCCCAGGGGTGAAATAGCGCCGCTCATCAAACACCTGATAGTTTGGCAACTCACGCTTGTGGTAAGTGGCCACCACCACACCGTCTTGCAAAACGCTGGCAGCGTTGAAACGGCTGGGCACCGCCACCGAACGGGTGCGGTTGTCGCCCCCCGTGGGGTGGCCCACCACCACCGTCATGTCTTTTAACCCGGCCAGGGCGCGGGCCACTGTTTTCACGGCATCATCGCAGGCGCTGATGAACGTGGGGCGCAAAAACAGGTCTTCGGCCGCGTAACCGCAAATCGACAGCTCTGGCGTCAACAGCAAGCGTGCACCCTCTGCATAAGCAGCGTTCGCGGCGTCGATGATTTTTTGGGCATTGCCAGACAGATCGCCCACGACCAAATTGAGTTGTGCAACGCAGAGTTTGAGTGCCATGTACGCAGGTAAAAAAGGAATGAAACAGCTGTGAAGCCCGTGTCAAACGATTATGTCATTCGGGTTCTGAGCTCGGCCGAGCAGGTGAATGCAGCGCACTGGAACCAACTGCTCAGTGAGCAGCCGGACGCCACACCCTTCATGCGGCATGAGTACCTGGCGGCCCTTGAGTTAAGCGGCAGTGCCACACCTGACACGGGCTGGACCGCTTGCTTCGTGGTGCTGGAGCACCAGGGCGTCATGGTGGGGGCCTGCGCGGTTTACCTCAAAACCCACAGTTACGGTGAATACGTGTTCGACCACGCCTGGGCCAACGCCTACCACCAGCACGGGCTCCAGTACTACCCCAAGGCGCTGGTGGCGGTGCCCTTCACCCCCGTGCCCGGCGCCCGGCTGCTCGCACGCACGGCCCAAGACCGGGCGGTGCTGGCGCGGGCCCTGATTCAATGGTGCGAAGCCGAAAAGTTATCGTCCCTGCACACCCTGTTTGCCAGCGCTGACGACGTGCAGGCCTGCGAGGCGGCCGGCATGATGCTGCGCCACACGGTGCAGTTCCACTGGACCAACAGCAGCCCCGGCTATGCGGATTTCGACGCTTTCCTGGCCTCGCTGGCGCAAGACAAGCGCAAAAAAATACGCCAGGAACGGCGCAAGGTGCAGGAAGCCGGCGTGACCTTTCGCTGGGCCCAAGGCACCGACATCACCCCACTGGACTGGGACTTCTTTTACCGCTGCTACGAGCGCACCTACCTGGAGCACGGCAACGCGCCCTACTTGAGCCGCGACTTCTTTCAGCGCATGGCTGACACC
>CAZLRQ010000011.1:0-20700 GCA_964562035.1 uncultured Rhodoferax sp.
TGGGCCGAAAACGTGCCCTTCACCGAAACCCGTGATTACGTGAAAAAAGTGCTGTCCAACACCACCAACTACGCCGCCCTCATCACCGGGCAGCCGCAGTCGCTGAAAAGCCGGCTGGGCCGGGTGGGGCCCAAAGCCCTGGACACGCTGGCCGTCAACGCCGATTTGCCCTGAACCCGCTGGCTTGGACCGCACCCGTCCAGGCCGCCCTCACAGCACATCTTTGTAAAACTCGCAGCGGTTGCGCCCCTCGCGCTTGGCGCGGTACATGGCCTGGTCGGCGTGCTGCATCAGGGTGGGCGGGTCGCGCCCGTGCTCGGGAAACACGGCCAGCCCCAGGCTGCCAGCCACCGTTACCACCGGCGCATCGGGGTCCGGCCCCAAGCGGCAAGGCTGCGCCAGTTGCGCCAGCACCTTGTCGGCCAGCGCCTGCAGTTCAAGAGGGTCTTCCACCCCCGCGAACAGCAGCACAAACTCATCGCCACCCACCCGGCACACCGTGTCTGAGGTACGCAGGGCGCTGCACAAGCGGCTGGCCACCTCGCGCAGCAGCAGGTCACCGGCCTCATGGCCCAGGGTGTCGTTGATGTCCTTGAAATGGTCCAGGTCCAGAAAGCCCACGGCAAACGCCCCGCCATGGCGGGCATGGTGGCTGCAACTGCGCTCCAGCCGGTCTTGCAGCAACACCCGGTTGGGCAGGCCGGTGAGCGGGTCGTGCTCGGCGTAATGGCTGCGCTCGGCCAGGCGCTTTTTCTCGGTCACATCCTGCAGTACCGCCAGGCTGCGCACGGGCTGGCCTGCCTCGTCGTACTCCCAAATGGCAGAGAGCAGCACGTCCAGCACCTGGCCATCGCTGGCGACCATCTGAAGGGCAACATCATCACAGCGCCCCACGCGCTTGGCTCTGGGCAAGGCTTCATCTTGCGCAAAACGGGCGGACTCGGCGGTCAAAAATTCGGACATGGGGCGCCCCAACACCTCATGTTCAGCGTAGCCCAAGGTACTCAACCAGCGCTGACTGGCCGTGATGACCCGCCCCTGCGGGTCAATGGAGTGCAACATGACAGGGGTCTGGTTGTAAAGCGTGCGAAAGCGTTGTTCGCTCGCCTGAAGCGCCGCCAGCACCGTGGCTCGCCCCTCCACCGAGGTCGCCAAAAACAAGGCCGGCAACAAAGTGGCCAGCAGGGAAATGTAGAACAAGCCATCGCCCCACCAGGACGACGAAGGCGGCACCACCAGCACGCCGCTGTCCATCAGGCAACCCAGCAGTACCGCCGTCAGCGCAGTGGCCAGGGCCGTGACTGAAAAGTCAGTGCGTGCGGCCAGCAGCATGAGTGGCAACACCATGACCACAAAGGGCTTGGACAAGGTCGTGGCGGCCAGCAGGGTGACCGCTAGGCTGAGCAACAACAGCCCCAAGGACTGGGGCTGGCGAAGCACCTGGCGCAATGGCGCCCAGCCCCTGAACCAAAACGCCAGCGCCAAAGGCAGCACCGACACCGAACCCACCAGACTGGCCGTCAGCCAGGCCGCCCACACCGGCGCAAAGGCCCGCACCTCGACCATGGCGACCCACAGTGCCCCCAACACTGAACCCACCACACTGGGCACCAACACCCCCAGCACCAGCACGCGTGCCAAGACCTCAGTGTGGCTGAGCACCGTCGCCTGCACAGGCAGCCGCTTGAGCAGCACCGCCGCCAGCAGTAACTCCACGCCATGGCCTGGCAAATCAGCCCCGACCGCCAGAGCGGCGCCCCAGCCATTGGCCAGCCCCTGCGTGGTGCCCGCCACCACCGCATGCGCCAACACCTGGGCACCTGCCAGCGCCACCAGCAAAACCAGCCACTGGCGCAGCGGGACCGCCAACAGTGCCACCACACCCAGGCCATTGGCAAACCACAGGGTCGCCACCACGCTGCGCTGGCCGGTCAACCCCAGAGACACCACCGCCAGCGCGCAGTAAAGCCCAGCCACCCCCAAAAACCAGGCCGGCGAACGCGCACAGGTGAGTTCAGCCGCCGGCTTGATAGGCGTCATGCGGGGGAGCCCTTGCGCCAGCGACCCAGCCGGGGCCAGCCCAGTACCAGTGCCGCCAAAGCGGCCAACGCCAGCCCGGCCCAGCGCAGCACGATGCGCCGCGGGTCTTCAAACGTCAGGGCCTCGGCGTCAATCCAGCGGTCGGTAATCTGCCGCAGCCTTTGCGGATCCAACGCAAGCAAGGCGGCATCCAGTTGGGTGCCCAGCGGGGTGAGCGTCTTGCGGTAGGCAAAACTCAGCGGGTAGTCAAAACCAATGGCCTGGGCCACCTGCAGACCCTGAATACGGTGCACCCGCACCGCGTGGCTGACGCTGGCCACATCTGCCACCACCCCTTCATAGCGCCCCTCCAGCAGCCCGCGCAAGGCAGTCAGGTCATCGGGCACGGCGTGCCAGTCAATGCCCTTGTAGTTCTGCCGCACAAAAGATTCCACGGCGTAGCCCTGCCCCACAGCCACGCGCTGGCCATTCAGGTCACTTAACCGGGCGGGGCTGATGCTCTGGCGCACCACCAACACGGCAGGCACCTGCACATAAGGCGCGGTAAACGCCAGGTAGGCCGCGCGCTCGGGCGTGGGGCGCAGCGAAGACACCAGGTCCACTTCGCCGCGCTGGGCAGCCTCCAAAATAGCCGCCAGGGGCTGGGCGGGCAGTGTGATGAGCGTCATGTCCAACTGGGGTAGCAGCGCCTGCAGCACATCAATGGACAGCCCTTGCACCCGACCATCGGCGGCTTCAAAAACAAATGGGCCGTAGTCTTTTTCGGGGGCGAAACGCACCGCAGGCGTCGCCAGCGCCGGGACCGCACCGCAGGCCAGCGCCAGTGTGGCGACAACTTGCCAGCGCTGAAAGGTGCTGACCGCGTGGTGCAACAGGCTCATGGGGACATCCTCACTGGACACGTTGGATGGGCCGGCAGCGGCCTCTGATTCAGGCAACCAGTATATGAATACCAACACAACCCGGCACCTTTTTTCTGTGGGGCCCGGTGCTAGCATGGCCAGTTTGGAGGTACACATGCTCAAGCTCTACATTGGCAACCAGAACTATTCCTCGTGGTCCATGCGCCCTTGGGTACTGCTCACCCAGGCCGGCATTCCGTTTGAAACAGTCAAGGTGCGCTTTGATTCATTTGCCGCGGATTCCCGCTTCAAACACACCGTCAACGCCCTGACCCCCACTGGCAAAGTGCCTGTATTGGTGGATGCCGACCTGGCCGTGTGGGACACCCTGGCCATTGCTGAATACGTAGCCGAGCAGTTTCCCGATAAAAATCTGTGGCCCCGTGACACCCAAGCCCGCGCCCGGGCGCGCAGCGTGTGCGCCGAAATGCACGCCGGATTCACGGGTTTGCGCAGCCACTGCCCGATGAACATTGAAGCCTCACTGCCCGAAGTGGGCGCTCTGGTGTGGCGCGACCAACCAGCAGTGCGCGCCGACGTGACGCGCCTGGTGGCCATGTGGCAAGAACTCTTGGCGGCCCATGGTGGGCCCATGTTGTTTGGCGAGTTTTCGGTGGCCGATGCTTACTTTGCGCCGGTGTGCATGCGCTTGAAGACCTATGGCTTGCCCGTGCCGGGAGACATTGCGGACTATGTGGCGCGCGTGAGCGCATTGCCAGGGGTGCAGGCGTGGGTAACGGCGGCACTGGCCGAGCAGGATTTTCTGGATTTTGAGGAGCCTTACCGGTTGGCAAGGTGAAGTGAGGTCGAGCGCCGTTGAGGGTTTTGGGGGGCATTGCGGGGGCTGCCAGAGTGGGATTCGTTTTACTGAGACCATTGCGGCCTCTTCAAATAACCAAAAGTTGGCCAACGTGACTCAGGATTTGATGGCGACCCGGGCGCAGGGGCTCGCCGCCTTGCAGGCGTTTGGACCGGGCATGGGCCGGCGCTATGCGGACGGACGCAACTTTGACCATGGACCAGGGGCGCACACCGCCGTGTCTGTGCTGTCGCCTTACATTCGCCGCCGGCTGGTGACTGAGCAGGAGGTGGTGGCTTCGGCGCTGGCCTTGCATGGCTTGCGGGGCGCTGAAAAATTTGTGCAAGAGGTGATTTGGCGCAGCTATTTCAAGGGTTGGCTGGAGCTCAGGCCGCAGGTGTGGGCCAGTTACCGGCAGGGGCTGAACGATGACTTGGCAGCGCTGGAGAAAAACAGCCGCCTGCGCCGTGCCGTGGCCAACGCCCAAACCGGGCACACGGGTCTGGCGTGTTTTGATGCCTGGGCCCGGGAGCTGGTGGAAACAGGCTACCTGCACAACCACGCCCGGATGTGGTTTGCCTCGATCTGGATCTTCACCTTGCGGTTGCCTTGGCGCCTTGGGGCAGATTTCTTTTACCGTCACCTGCTGGATGGCGATGCCGCGTCCAACACTTTGGGCTGGCGCTGGGTGGCCGGGCTGCACACGCGGGGCAAGCCGTATCAGGCGCAGGCCTGGAACATTGCCACGTTCACTGGCCAGCGTTTCACGCCGCTGGACAGCGACCTGGCCGCCGAGGTACAGGGCCTTGAGGCGCAGGAGCCCGATGGCTTGCCCCCATGCTTGCCCTTGCGCACCGCTCGCCCACCCCAACCGGGCCAAGCCACCGCCCTGCTGCTAACGGACGAGGACTGCACACTGGAGCAGTTCGACCTGAAAACGATGGACATCCGCGCCAGCGCCACCCTCAGCGCCAGCCACCTGCGTTCACCGCTGCCGGTGGGTGAATCTGTCATTCGATTTGAGCGCGCGGCGCTGGCCGATGCCGCCATGCGTGCCGGGGTGGATGCCGTGCCGCTGATGGCCACCCACCCCGAGGAACTCGCCCAGTGGGCCGCGCAGTCGGGGGCCACGCAAATCGTCACCCCCTACGTGACACAAGGCCCCTTGCATGACTGGTTGACCGAGGCTGCGCCGGCACTGGCCGCGCACGGCATCACGCTGTGCGAATGGCGCCGCGCCTGGGACAGCGCCATCTGGCCCCATGCCACGGCCGGCTTTTTTAAAGTGAAGCAACTCATACCGAAAATCCTCGAACAATTTTTGCCTGAATAAAGGGAGTCACCAGCGCGGCAAATCCCGCAATGCCCCAAAAACCAGAGAAAAGTAAACTCGTCCCATGAAAATTTACCTGGTCGGTGGCGCCGTGCGAGACGCCCTTTTAGGCCTCCCCGTCAAAGACCGCGACTGGGTTGTCGTCGGTGCCACACCCGACGAGCTTGTCGCCCAAGGCTTCCTGCCGGTGGGCAAAGACTTTCCTGTGTTTCTGCACCCCAAGACCAAAGAGGAATACGCCCTGGCCCGCACCGAGCGTAAAACTGGCCCCGGCTACCACGGCTTTCAGGTCCACGCCGCGCCCGATGTGACGCTGGAAGACGATCTGGCGCGGCGCGACCTTACTATCAACTCAATAGCTGCTGATGCAGACTGGATAAGGGCTGGAGGCCAATTTGGCTACAAATCAGCCCTGCCGTCTGGCACCAACGCCCCAACCGGCGCCATGGCGGGCACGTTGGTGGACCCCTACGGCGGCCAGCAAGACCTGGCGCGCAAGGTGTTTCGCCATGTGACCGAGGCGTTTCGGGAAGACCCGGTGCGCATTTTGCGGGTGGCGCGGCTGGCAGCGCGGTTTGCCGACTTCACCGTGGCGCCCGAAACACTGCACCTCATGCGCGACATGGTGGACCAGGGCGAGGCCGACCATCTGGTGGCCGAGCGCGTGTGGCAAGAGCTGGCCAAAGGCCTGATGGAGGCCACGCCGTCACGCATGTTTGAGGTGCTGCGCGACTGCGGTGCGCTGCGCCGGCTGCTGCCCGAGGTCGATGCCCTGTGGGGCGTGCCCCAGCGCGCCGACTACCACCCCGAAATTGACACCGGCATTCACCTGATGATGGTGCTGGACATGAGCGCGCGCCTGCAGTGCAGCCTGCCGGTGCGCGTGGCCTGCCTGTTTCATGACTTGGGCAAAGCCACCACGCCAGCGCACATTTTGCCGCGCCACCTCGGGCACGAAGAGCGCAGTGCGCGCCTGCTCAAGGGCGTTTGCCAGCGGCTGCGCCTGCCCACCGACTGCCGTGAACTGGCCGACGTGGTGGCGCGTGAGCACGGCAACATCCACCGCAGCGGCGACTTTGACGCGGCCGCGCTGGTGCGCCTGCTGGAGCGCTGCGACGCCTTTCGCAAACCGCAGCGCTTTGCCGACATCTTGCTGGCCTGCGAATGCGACGCACGCGGGCGCCTGGGCCTGCACGAGTCGCCCTACCCGCAAGCCCCGCGCTTGCTGGGCGCCCTCTCCCGTGCACAGGGTATTGATACTAATTTGATAGCTAGTGAGGCAATGGCAGCGGGGTCTAATGGCCAAAAGGTAGGTGAAATCATTCACCAGGCACGGGTTGCCGCCGTGCGGGCCTGCGCCTGATGCGTCCCCACCAACATCCACCACAGCAGCACCCCGCCGGCGCACCGCTGCGCCTTGTTATGCTTTAGCCATGTCAAGTTTGCTGATTGTTGAAGACGATGAATTGCTGCGCGATGGCCTGTGCGCGCAATTAACCCAGGCCGGCCACACCGTGACGGCCGCCGCCGATGGCGCCAGTGCGCAAGCGCAACTGGAGAGCAACCGGTTTGACGGCGTCATTCTGGACCTGGGCCTGCCCAAAATCAGTGGCATGGAGGTGCTGCACTGGCTGCGCAAACGCCTGCCTGCGCTGCCGGTGCTGATATTGACCGCGTGCGACGGCGTGGAAGACCGGGTGGAAGGCCTCAATGCCGGGGCCGACGACTACCTCACCAAGCCCTTCAACATGGCCGAGCTGCAGGCCCGCCTGGCCGCCATGCTGCGCCGCTCGCGCCTGCCCGCCTTTGGTGGCTCGCTGGAGATGACCGGCCTCTCGGCCAAACGCCTGCGTGTGGACGCCACCCTGCCCCAGGCCTGGTTGGGTGACGAACCCGTTGAGCTGACACAACGCGAATGGGCCCTGCTGTCGCTGCTGGTCACCCAGGCTGGCCAGGTGGTGAGCCGTGAAGAGGTGCTGGCCACATGGCAATCGGAACCCGCTGAAGGCACTGCGGGCTTGGGCTCGAACGCGCTGGAGGTCTACATCCACCGCCTGCGGCGCAAGTTGACCGACTCGGGACTGAACATCCGCAACGTGCGGGGGCTCGGCTACATGCTGGAGACCACCGCACCATGACGGCGCGCGGCACGGCCCCCGCCACGGCAAGTACCGGGCATGGCCTGTCGCTTCAACGGCAACTGCTGATCTGGCTGCTGCTGCCCCAACTGGTGCTGTGGCTGGTGGGCGGTGCGCTGACCTACCGCATTGCGCTGCAGTACGCTGAAAAAGGCATTGACCAGTCGCTGACCCAGTCGGTGCGCTCGCTGGCGCGCCAGGTCAAGCCCATTGGCTCGGGCCTGCTGGTGGACTTTCCGCGGGCCGCGCAAGACATCATTGAGGAAGACCCGCAAGACCGGGTGAGCTACATGGTGTCTTCGCCGCCAGGCAGTTTTTTGCTGGGCAATGGCAAGCTGCCCAGCCCGCCCACCGTCATTCAACTGCCTGCGGGCGAGCCTTTTTTATACAACGCCACCGTGGACAACAAGCCCATGCGCGTGGCGCTGCTGGAGGTGAACTATGGCGACGCCGAGTCCCCCCAGCGCCTGCGCGTGCAGGTGGCCAAGGGCCTGGCCGTGCAACAGCGTATCGCTGCCGAACTGGTGGCCGACGTGCTGGCGCCGCTGCTGCTGCTGGGCGCCGTGCTGAGCGTGCTGGTTTACAGCGGCATTTCACGGGGCTTGCGGCCGCTGGAGCGACTGCAAGCCCAGTTGGGTGACCGCCACGAGCTCAGCCTGGCCGCGCTCTCACCCATTGAAATGACCCAAGCCCCGCAAGAAGTGCATGCGCTGGCGGGCGCTGTCAACCAACTGCTGTCAGCCGTGCGGCGCAGCCTGAGCCAGGAAAAGCGCTTCTTGAATGACGCCGCCCACCAGTTGCGCACACCCCTGGCCGGGCTCATCAGCCAAACCGAACTGGCGCTGACCGAAACCGACCCCCAAGCCCTGCAAAGCCGCCTGAAAAAAGTGCTCTCGGGGGCGCAGCGCAGTGCCCACCTGGTGCACCAGTTGCTGTCACTGGCACGCAACGAGGCCGACGTGCGCCTGCAAACCCTGGACATTGCCGCGCTGGCACGCGAGGTGGCGCGCGAGTGGACGCCCCGCGCCCTGAGCGCCGGCGTGGACCTGGGCTTTGAAGGGGCAGACCACCTGCTGGTGGCCGGCCAGCAACTGCTGCTGCGCGAAGCCATGAGCAACTTGCTGGACAACGCCCTGCTCTACGCGGGCCGCGGCTGTGAGGTGACCTTGCGGGTGCTGCAGCAGGAGACTGAGGCCGTTATTGAGGTCGAAGACAACGGACTGGGCCTGAGTGAGGCGGAACTGCACCGCGTGTTTGAGCGCTTCTGGCGTGCCAGCGATCTGCCCGGTGGCTGTGGCCTGGGCCTGGCCATCGTGGCGGGCATTGCCCAGCGCCATGGCGGGCGTGCCGAGGCACTGGCGGCGCAGCCACGGGGCCTGCGAATTCGGTTGACGCTGCCCCTCGCCCCCGCCAGCCCAGGCGCATGACGTGGGATACTGTTTTTTTCAATGCACCCTGGGCCGTGGCCCGTGGAATTGACCCAGCGTGAACCCAAAACCTTTTCCCCCTGCCGATGCGCCAAGTGTGGCGTGCGCCCCGCTGAGCGAGCAGGACAACCCCTGGAAACTGGCGCTGGAGGGGTCGGACGTTGGCATTTGGGACTGGAACCTAGTCACCGGGGAACAAACACACTCCAGGCGCTGGGAAGAAATCCTGGGCTATGCCACCGGCCAGCTCCACCAGGGCTATGCCGAGTTCAGCAGCCGCGTGCACCCTGACGACCTGGCGGCACTGCACCAGGCCGTGGGTGACTACCTGGACGGCAAGACACCCATCTACGCCATCGACATTCGCCTGCGCTGCCAGGACAACAGCTACAAATGGATTTTGTCGCGCGGCATGGTCGTTAGCCGCAGCCCTGACGGCCAGCCGCTGCGCATGCTGGGCACCCACACCGACATTTCCGAGCGCAAACGGGCGGAGACCGAGTTGCTGGCGCTCAACCAGCAACTCGCCGTGAATGCCGAGCTGCTGCAGCGCACGCTGGCCAGCACCAGCCAGGGTATTTTGATGCTTGACGCCGATGACCGCGTGAGTACCTTCAACCCCCGCGTGTGCGAGCTGCTGGACTTGCCCGAAGCGCTGCTGGCCCGCCGTCCGACGGTGCAGGAACTGGTGCAGATGCAATACGCACGCGGCGACTTTGGGCCCCAGGCACAACTCGTTGAGCAAAGCGCACGGGCCCATGTTGTGGAGGTGACGAAGGGCGCCAAGGACAACCAGTCCCACCATTTCTTGCGCGCCACCCGCGATGGCCGCACGCTGGAGGTCAAGTCGCAGGCCGTGACCGGTGGCGGCATGGTGCGCACCTTCACCGATGTCACCAACTACGTGCAAGCCGAGGCGGCCCGCGAGTCCCTGAGCCAGTTGTTGAGCGCAGCGCAGTCTCTGGCCCGCATTGGCGGCTGGGAGATTGATCTTGTCAACGACCGGGTCACTTGGACCGAGGGCGTGTACCCGATTTTTGACACCTCACCCCAGGCGTTCCAGCCCACCACGCGCGCCTCCACCCACCGGTTTTTCACCCCTGAGGGCCTGCAAGCCATCAATGCCCTGTACGCCATTGAGGCCAACCTGGCCGGCGACCATGCCATTGAGCTGGCCATGGTCACGGCCACTGGCCGCCCCATCTGGGTGTACTCCAAAGGCACCAGCACCTGGGCGCAAGGGCGTGAAGTCAAACGCACCACCGTGCTGCAGGACATCACCGAACGCAAGCTGGCCCAAGCGGCAATACAGGCCAACGAGCAACGCTGGAAACTGGCGCTGGAGAGCACCGGCGACGGCATGTGGGACTGGCACCTGGACACGGGCGAAGAGTTTTTCTCGAAACACCTCAAAGCCATGTACGGCTTCGGCGAAGACGATCTGCCCAACCTGGCCGCAGAGTTGGACCGTCGCACCCACCCCGACGACCTGGCGCAAATGGCCTGGGACCGGCAAGCCCACTTTGACGAACAGACCCCCAGCTATACCAACGAACACCGCATCCAATGCAAAGACGGCCGCTGGAAGTGGGTGCTCACGCGCGGCATGGTCATCAGCCGCGACGCGCAGGGCCGACCGCTGCGCATGATTGGCACGCACACCGACATCACCGAACGCAAGAAGTCCGAGGCCCTGATCTGGCAGCAAGCCCACTTCGACACGCTGACCGGCCTGCCCAACCGGCGCATGCTGCGTGACCGGCTTACCCAGGAAATCGCGAAGAGTCAGCGCGATGGCCTGCAACTGGCCATTCTGTTCATTGACCTGGACCACTTCAAGGAAGTCAATGACACGCTGGGGCACGACAGCGGCGATGTGTTGCTGATTGAGGCGGCCCAGCGCATTCAGGCCTGTGTGCGCCAGACTGACACCGTGGCCCGCATGGGTGGCGACGAGTTCACGCTCATCCTGACCGATCTACTCGACACGGCCAGCCTGACGCACACGCTGCAGTCCCTGCTGAACGCCCTGTCTGCCGTGTTTCAACTGGGAACCGAGCAGGTGTTTGTGTCGGCCAGCATCGGCATCACCCTGTACCCGGGTGATGGCCGGGAGGTGGAGGACCTGTTTCGCAACGCTGACCAGGCCTTGTATGTGGCCAAGGGCCAGGGGCGCAACCGCTTCAGCTTTTTCACGCCCGCGCTGCAAGAGGCGGCGCAAACCCGCGTGCGCCTGGCCACAGACCTGCGCACGGGTTTGAGCGAGCAACAGTTCCGGGTGGTTTACCAGCCCATTGTCGAACTGGCCACAGGTGCTGTGCACAAGGCCGAAGCACTGATTCGCTGGCAACACCCCAGCCGTGGTCTGGTGAGCCCCGCTGAGTTCATTCCCATTGCCGAGGCCAGCGGCCTGATTGTGGACATTGGCGAGTGGGTGTTTCGCCAGGCAGCGCAGCAGGTTCGCGCCTGGCGATCAGACGGGCGGCCCAATTTTCAAATCAGCGTGAACAAATCGCCCGCGCAGTTTCACCACAGCGGCAACGTGAACCTGCCCTGGTATCAGCAACTGCAAGCCATGGGCCTGCCCGGGGACTGCCTGGTGGTGGAAATCACCGAAGGCCTGCTGCTGGACAACCATGCCAGCGTGACCCAGCAACTGCTGAACCTGCGCGACGCCGGCGTGGGCGTGTCGCTGGACGACTTTGGCACGGGCTACTCATCACTGTCGTACCTGCAGCGCTTTGACATTGACTTCATCAAGATCGACCAGAGCTTTGTGCGCAACCTGGTGCCCGGCTGCACCGACCTGGCGCTGTGCAAGGCCATCATTTTGATGGCGCATGAACTGGGCATCCAGGTGGTGGCCGAAGGCGTGGAAACCGAGCAGCAGCGCGACCTGCTGCTGGCCGCTGGCTGCGACTACGCCCAAGGCTACTGGTTTGCCCGGCCCATGTCGGCGCCGGACTTTGAGGTGTTTTTGGCAGCGCAGCCTGGCTGAGCCGGGCTCAGACCAAGCGCAAACCACTCTTGGCGTCAAACCAGTTGTTGTGTTTGTTGCTCACGGTCAGGCCCACCTGCTCGCCCACCTTGTAGGTGCTGTTGGGCGCCACGCGAATGGTCATCAGGCCAGCGGCGGTTTTGACCACCACGTAGGTGTCGGCACCGGTGGGTTCAACCAGCGTGATCTCGCCGCGCCACGGTGCGTCAGCCTCAATGTGAATGTGCTCGGGGCGCTGGCCCAGCGTGACGGCACCGGCCGGTGCCGGGCAGCCCAGGTCCAGCGTGCCGCCTTCAAAGCGAAATAGGCCTCCAGCCCCCGTCCCGTCTACGCTACCAGCTATGAAATTCATAGTTGGCGAGCCAATGAAGCCCGCTACATAGGTATTGGCTGGGCGGCGGTAAATGTCGTCGGGCGTGCCGATTTGCTGCAGGATGCCGTCTTTCATGACCGCAATGCGGCTGCCCAGCGTCATGGCCTCGATCTGGTCGTGCGTCACGTACACGCTGGTGATGCCGCTCACCTGGTGCAGGCGCTTGATCTCGGCGCGCATTTCCACGCGCAGTTTGGCGTCCAGGTTGCTCAAGGGCTCGTCAAACAAAAACAGTTGCGGGTCGCGCGCCAGGGCGCGGCCCATGGCCACGCGCTGGCGCTGGCCGCCGGAGAGTTGCGCCGGGCGGCGGTCCAGCAAATGCTCAATTTGCAACATGGCGGCCACCTCGTTGATGCGCTTGGTGCGCACCTCTTTGGGCACCTTGCGCATTTCCAGCGCGAAACCAATGTTGTCGGCCACGCTCATGGTCGGGTACAGCGCATAGCTCTGGAACACCATGGCAATGTCGCGCTGCGCGGGGGCCACGCCAATGACGTTTTTGCCGGCAATCTTGAGCTCGCCCTCACTGGGCTCTTCCAGACCCGCAATGATGTTGAGCAGGGTGGACTTGCCGCAGCCCGAGGGGCCAACCAGAATCAAAAACTCGCCGGGGGCCACGTCGATCTCGATTTTTTTCAAGACCTCGACGGCCTTGTCGCCCTTGCCGTAGACCTTGCGAATGCCTGCAATGTGAAGTGAAGCTGCCATGATTTTTTATCCTTTCACCGCGCCGGCGGTGAGTCCTTTGACGAAATATTGACCGGCCAGCACATAGACCAGCATGGTGGGGAGACCCGCAATCACGGCAGCCGCCATGTCGACGTTGTAGCTTTTGACGCTGCTGGTGGTGTTGACCATGTTGTTCAGGCCCACGGTGACGGGCTTGCTGTCAGCGCCGCTGAACGCCACGCCAAACAGAAAGTCGTTCCAGATGTTGGTGAACTGCCAGATCAGCGTGACCATCAGAATCGGCGTCGACATGGGAATGACGATGCGGTAAAAAATGCGCCAAAAACCCGCGCCGTCCATGCGCGCCGCGTTCACCAGCTCTTTGGGAATGGCGGTGTAGTAGTTGCGGAAAAACAGCGTGGTGCCGGCCAGCCCGGCAATGCAGTGCACCAGCACCAGGCCAAACACCGAACTGGACAAGCCCAGGTAACCCAGCACCTGGCTCATGGGCAGCAGCACCACCTGAAACGGCATGAACACGCCAAACAGCATGAAGCCAAACAGCAACTCGCTGCCCTTGAACTTCCACATGCTCAGCACGTAACCGTTGATGGCGCCCCAGGCCGTGGAGATCAACACCGCGGGCACCGCAATCAGCACCGAGTTCATGAAGTACGGCTGCAAGCCCCGGCAGTCCACGCCGGTACAAGCGGACGACCAGGCCAGGCCCCAGGACTCGAAGTTGAGCGAGGTGGGCAGGCTGAGCAGGTTGCCCGCGCGGATTTGCTCGGCGTCCTTGAACGAGGTCGCCAGCATCACGTACAGCGGGGCCAGGAAAAACAGCGCTGCCACCAGCAGCACGGCGTAAATGAGAACGCGGGGAATGTGTTTAGCGATCATGGGGTTTGGCGCGAAGCTCGCTGTAAAGGTAAGGAACGACGATGGCCGCTACGGTGGCCAGCATGATGGTGGCGCTGGCCGCGCCCAGACCAATCTGGCCGCGGGTGAAGCTCATCACGTACATGAAGGTGGCAGGCACGTCCGACGCATAGCCTGGGCCACCGGCCGTCAGCGCCATGACCAAATCGAAACTCTTGATGGACAGGTGCGACAACACCAACACGGTGGAGAACACCACCGGGCGCAGGATCGGCAAAATAATGCGCCAG
Organism: uncultured Rhodoferax sp.; assembly: GCA_964562035.1. GTDB lineage: Bacteria > Pseudomonadota > Gammaproteobacteria > Burkholderiales > Burkholderiaceae_C > Rhodoferax. Next base: position 13,849 of record CAZLRQ010000011.1, read on the forward strand.
TAAATGCGGGGGAGCGAGGCGCCGTCAATCTGCGCCGCCTTGATGATGCTGTCGTCAATGCCGCGCAGGCCGGCCAGCGACAAGGCCATGGCAAAGCCGGCAGACTGCCAGACGCCGGCAATCACCACACAGTAAATAGCGGTCTCGCTTTGCACCAGCCAGTCAAAGTGAAAGCTGGCCCAGCCCAGGTCGTGCATCAGCTTTTCCAGGCCCAGGGTGGGGTTCAAAATCCATTTCCAGGCGGTGCCGGTCACGATGAACGACAGCGCCATGGGGTACAGGTAAACGGTGCGCAAGACGCCTTCAAAGCGAATTTTCTGGTCCAGAAAAATCGCCAGGCCCATGCCCAGCAGCATGGAGACACCCACGTACAAAAAGCTGAAGATGCCCAGGTTTTTCAACGCCACCCACCAGCGGTCTTGCTCAAACAGGCGCACGTACTGCGCCAGTCCGACGAATTCTTCGTAGTTCGGCAGCATGCGCGACCCGGTCACCGAGAGCACCCCGTTCCAGATCATGAAGCCGTAGATGAACGCGAAGCCGAGCACAAAGCCCGGGGCGATCACCAGCTTGGGAATGAGATTTTCAATATTTTTCATAAACATTTCGCTTTTGCTGACACCCGAGAAACCCTTGTTGGTGTGCCTGCGCAACCCGAGAACCTGAAGGGACGGGCATCCCCCTGCATTTGCTTCCCCGACTGTCTGCAACCCAACTCCGCCAGCAGCAGGGCTGGGGTACGTGCCAAAGCGAAGTCAAGGGGGAGCCCGCAGGGCGGAGGACATGAGCGGCGGCACGCACCCCAGCCCTGCTGCGGGTACGCGCGAAAACGTCCGCCCTAAACGCTCATAAAAGCGCTCAAAGCAAACGCTCGCAATACCCCGTTTTACTTGGTCGCAGCCGCTTTGGCGATGTTCTTCACACCGTCAGCCACCGAGATCTTGTCGTCGTTCCAGAACTGGCTGACCGCGTCCTTGATGGCACCTTCAGTCGCCGGGCTGATGGCCATGCCGTGCGCCACGGAGGGCACCAGGCCGCCGGTTTTGGCCGTGTCAACAAAGTCTTTGCTGGACAACTTGGCGCAATCGTCGAACTTGGCCATGTTCATGTTCAAACGCACCGGGATCGAGCCCTTGTTCAGGTTGAACACCTCCTGAAACTCCGTGCCCATGATGGCCGCGGCCAGATCGCCCTGGGCCTTTTGCGCCGCGGCGTCTTTCAGCTTGAACATGGCAAAAGAGTCCACATTGAACGTGAAGGCGTTGGCCGTGCCGGGGGCTGCAGCGCACAAGAAGTCTTTGCCGGGCACCTTGCCTGCGGCAATGAACTCGCCCTTGGCCCAGTCACCCATGAACTGGAAGGCGGCCTTTTCCTGCATCACCATGGCGGTGGCCAGGTTCCAGTCGCGGCCGGGGGCAGCCGCATCGGTGTAGCCCTTGACCTTGCGGAAAGTTTCCAGCGATTTGGTCATGGTGGCGCTGTTGAGCGCCTTGGGGTCGAGCTTGACCAGCGCGTCGTTGTAGAACTTGGCACCGCCCACGCCCAACACCACCGATTCAAAGGTGGTGAAGTCTTGCCAGTTCTGGCCACCGTGCGCCACGGGGATCAGGCCGGCTTTTTTGACCTTTTCAGCCGCCACAAAGAACTCGTCCCAGCTCTTGGGCATGGTCGCCACGCCGGCTTTTTTCATCACGGCGGCGTTGGCCCACATCCAGTTCACGCGGTGCACGTTGACGGGCGCTGCCACGTAGTTGCCTTTGTACTTCATGACATCGGCCACCACTTTGGGCAACAGGCTGTCCCACTTTTCGGCGGTGGCCGTGGTGCTCAGGTTGGCCAACACGCCTTCGCTCGCCCACTCCTGAATGGCCGGGCCCTTGATTTGGGCAGCCGAGGGCGGGTTGCCAGACACCACGCGGCTTTTCAGCACCGTGGCCGCGTTGTCACCGCCGCCACCGGCCACAGCAAAGTCTTTCCAGACGTGGCCCTTGGCCTGCATGATTTTTTTCAACTCAGCCGCAGACTTGGCTTCACCACCCGAGGTCCAGTAGTGCAAGACCTCCACTTCGCCCGCCACAGCAGCAGAACCGGCAACCACAAACGCAACGGCCGTGGCCAGTTTGGAAAGTTTCAACATGTTGTCTCCAGATATTTTTGACTTGGCCGGCACACAGGGCCAGCCAGGCCCGGGTTGATTCACGCCGACACCATGTCGCGAGAATTAATTAATTGTTAATTAATTCTAATCAGCCGAATATCAGGACTTACCCTAGGGCTGCCAGGCCAGCCTGATCGCCCCTTCGTGACGGCGCCTCAAGCCACCAAAGCCAGTGCGCCAAAGTCGCCCACCCGCTCACCCAAGCCGGCGGGCACCAGCTCACAACCGTCGGTCAAGGCGGGCAGCTTGCCGCGCACCTGCGCCCGCAGCCTGGGCAGCAGGTACTCGCGGTGGTGCCAGAACACGCTGCCGCCGATGCTGATGCGCTGCACATCGAGCGTGGCAATCAGGTTGTACAGCGTGCGGCCCATGACTCTGCAAAATTCATCAATAATAGCCACAGCCCTCGTATCTCCTGCATAAGCAGCTACAAAAAGCGCAGCAGAATCAGGATACCCCAGTGCACTGAAACGCCGCGGAATGGCGTTGCCGGCGATCAGGCCCTCCACATCACCCACGTTGCCGCAACCACACAGGGCATCCGTGTTGTCGCTCACAAACAGGTGGCCGGCATGGCCGGCGTTGCCGTTTTTGCCGCGCAGCACATTCCCGTCCACACACAGGCCCACGCCAATGCCGGTGCTCCAGGTCACGTAAGCGCAGTGGGCCAGGGGCTGACCCTCGCTTTGCAGTGCGCCCCAGCGGCGCTCGGCTTCCAGTGCGGCAATGCCGTCATTCGCCACCCGCACACCTTTGAACACCGCGCGCAGGGGAGCTTCCAGCAAGGCGGTGGGCCAGTCGTTGGGCAGGCCACGCGCCTTGCCCGCCATGCCGCCGCAAATATTGGGCGTGGCCAGCTCGACCATGCCGTCGTTCAAGACAAACGGGCCGCAGGACGCAACCCCCACCGCGGCCAGGTCCGCCACATTCACGCCTGCGGCCGCACAGCTTTGCCCCACCAGGCGGATGATTTGCAGCGCCAGCGCGTCGTTGGCGCCCTCTTTGGCGGTGGGCTCGGCCACACGCCCGCGCACCCCTTGTGCATCGGCAATGCTGACCGCCACCTTGGTGCCGCCAATGTCAACACAGGCCACGGGCGCGGCGCCCTGGGGCAAACGAAATTCGGAAATGTCTTGGTTCATGGTTGTTCTTTGAGATTAGGGATGCCACCGTGCACACGGGCGGCCAACAGCGTCAAGCAACGCAGCGGCTTTGATCCGACAAATACTGCTGATGCTAATGCGACATGCGCCGCCCGGTTACCTGACAGTTACGCGCCCCCGGGGCATCACCGCTCAAAAGCGCTGCGCCCGCGCCCAGCGAACAATGTCTGCCGCCCCCATGGCGCCTGCCTGCCGCGCCACCTCGCGCCCGCCGGCAAACAGGGCCAGTGTGGGGATGCTGCGAATATTGAAGCGCCCGCCCAGCGCAGGAGAGGCCTCGGTGTCGACCTTGGCCAGGCGAAACTGCGGCTCCAGTTGCGCGGCCGCCTGCTCAAACGCGGGCGCCATCTGGCGACACGGGCCGCACCACGGCGCCCAAAAATCGACCAGCACGGGAATGTGACTGCGGTTGATGTGACGCTCGAAACTGCGCTCATCAAGCGCCAGCGAGTGGCCGACGAACAGCGCCTTGTGGCAACTGCCACAGTCCGGCGCCCCCGCCAGATCGGCAGTGCGCACGCGGTTGGTGGTGTGGCAGTGGGGGCAAACAATGTGCAGCGAATCGGTCATGGTGGGATTCTCCAAAGAAGTTACATGGCGGCGCCCCAGACGGCGTTCAAGCCCCCAAACTGTTGTCCGGGGCTGGCATCACACGCCTGCGCTGCCTCAAATAAACCGCGCCAACCCCGCAGCCACCAGGCTGAGCACGATGGTGGTGGTGAGCGGTATGAAAATCTCTTTGCCAAACACCGTGAAACGCAGGTCGCCCGGCAAGCGGCCAAAACCCAGTTTCTTGAACCACGGCGTGAACCAGTTGATGATCATCAACACCAGAAAAACAACAATCAGCCAGCGAAACATGGCTTAGAGCGTGTGGGTGCGGTCACCGGCTGAGAAGCCCAGGGCCTCCCACGGCGCGCCCTTGTAGAAGCCCATGACCTTGAAAATTTCACCCATTTCGTGCTCCATGATCAGTTTTTGCGCCTGCACCCGGGCGGGCAGGTCAGCGGTCTCCATGCGGGTCACCAGACCACAGTTCATCAAAAACCGCGCCTGCGTGCTGTAACCCAGCACGTTCAGGCCAGCGTCCTGTGCCGCCAATGCGATGCCGGTGAAGTTGACATGCGCGGTGATGTCTTTCAGCCCCACTTGCGCCAGCGGGTCGGGGTCCGAGCGGTGGCCCTGATGGCACATGACCGTGCCCATGGCGCGCTGCGGGTGGTAATACTCATGCTCGGGAAAGCCGTAGTCAATCAAAAACGCCGCGCCCACCGTGAGCTTGTCGGCCAGCGTGCGCATGAAGGACTCGGCCTGGGGGTGGATTTCAGTCAGGTAATCGTGCTCGCCCTCAATCTCAAAGGGCGGACGCAAATCAGTGGGGCGGTCTTGCCAGACGAACTGATCGCCCGCCATCGACACCCCGCGCTCATGCCAGACGCCGCTCAGGCGCACCAGCAGTTTCACCGGCATGGCGTCCAGCACCTCGTTGCCCAGCACCACACCCTGCAAGGTGTCTGGCAAGGCGTCCACCCAGCGCACGGTGTCCGCATATTTCACCAATTTGGCTTGCTGACGCGCCCGCAAGGTGCCCGACAAATCAACAATCGTGTACCGCTGGAGCGGCTGCCCCAGGGCAGCCAGGGTGTCCAGCACCTGCAAGGCCAGCGCGCCCGAACCCGCGCCAAACTCCCAGACTTCATTGGTTTGGGTGACTGCCAGGGCCTGCGCCACCTGCGTGGCCAGGGTCTGGCCAAACAGCGGCGTCATCTCGGGCGCCGTCACAAAATCGCTGCCAGCCACCACCGCCTCGCCTTGCACCGCAAACGGCATCAGGCCAAATTTGGTGCTGTCGTTGGCGTAGTAACCCAGGCCTGGCGTGTACAGCGCCAGCGCCATGAAGGTATCAAAGCCAATCCAGCCAGACCCAGGCTGCGACTCGGGGTGCGGGGCAGCGGCCTTGGCAATGGCGATGGCCTGCGCGATGTGGGCCTGAAGGGCGCTCGTTAAACTGTGGGCTGTTGTCATACCTGCTGAATTGTCCCCCAATGTCCTCCCCTACCCCACCCCGCACGGTCCTGGTCACTGGCGCTGCCAAACGACTGGGCCGTGAAATTGCCCTGGCCCTGGCGCAGGACGGCTGGCAAGTGGCCGTGCACTACCGCGACTCCCTGGAAGACGCTACTAAAACAGTAGCTGATTGCGCAAGACTGGCGGGGGCTAGCGCCGCTTTTCGTGCTAATTTAGCCAACGAAACCGCGGTACGCAACCTGCTGCCCAGCGTGATTGAAGAGTTTGGCCGGGTGGATGCCGTGGTCAACAGTGCCTCCACCTTTGAGCACGACACTGCCGAGAGCTTTACTTTTGCTTCGCTGGAAAAGCACATGCGCAGCAATGCCGGGGCCGCCATTTTGTTGTCGCAAGCCCTGTCCGAACACATCAAGGGCCGCAACGCCGCGCCTGAGGCCGAGGCTGAGCCGGTGCGCGGCGTGGTGGTCAACCTGCTGGACCAAAAGCTGTGGAACCCCAACCCCGACTTCATGAGCTACACGCTGTCCAAAGCGGCGCTGGAAGCGGCCAACACCATGCTGGCCATGGCGCTGGCGCCGCACCTGCGGGTGGTGGGTGTGGCCCCGGGCCTGACGCTCACCAGCCACATGCTCACCCCGGAAAAGTTTGCCGCCCTGCACAAGCTGTCGCCCCTGGGCCGCTCGTCCACCGCCGCCGATGTGGCTGCCACCGTCAAGTTCGCCATCGACAACCAGTCCATCACCGGCACCACCTTGCTGGTGGATGGTGGTCAGCACCTGATGAGGTTTGAGCGCGATTTTTCCTTGCTGTGATGCCCCCTGCCAACCCCGACACGACCATGCCCCACACCCTAGGTAACCAGACCCTCACCCTCACCGGCTTGCGCTTTGACGCCAGCCTGGGCATTCTGGAACTTGAAAAAATCACCCCCCAACCGATTCAGGTGGATGCCGAACTGAACCTGGGCGCACAACCCCTGCTGCCGCACGATGACGACATCGGCCATGTGCTGGACTACCGCAAGGTGCGCCAGATCATCATCAACGAATGCACGGCCGAGCATGTGAACCTGCTGGAAACGCTGATTGGCAAGCTGGCCAACCGGCTCATGCAACTGCCCGGCGTGCTGGGCGTGCGGGTCAAGATTGCCAAGCTGGAAATTTTTGAAGACTGCGAAGTGGCCATTCGCATGGAAACCGGGCAGTGGTAGGCCGCGCGCACCCCGACTCTGCCGCCCTCCCCTGCTGCCAAGACACTGAAGGACACCACCAATGACCACCGCATGGGTCGAAAACGACCAAGACCAGGCCCTTGACGCCGCCGCCAACAAGACCAAAGAGCTCAAGATCGAGCGCGAAACCCACAAGCTGGAAAAGCGCCTGTGCCGCAACGTGGGCCAGGCCATCATGGACTACAACATGATCGAAGAAGGCGACCGGGTCATGGTTTGCATGTCGGGGGGCAAAGACAGCTACGGCATGCTCGACATCCTGCTCAAGATGA
>CAZLRQ010000012.1:0-8614 GCA_964562035.1 uncultured Rhodoferax sp.
GGGGCGCAGCGCAGCGATGCGCTGCAAGGCGCTCAACCAGCCGTTCACGCTGCCCTGTGCCAACTCCGGCAAGTGCCCCCCGTAAACCAGCCCCCCGGCCAGCAACACCTTTTGGACCGGCAACCACAGCAGCAAGTCGCTCTCGGTGTGGGCCTGCGGAACCACCAGCACCTGCGCGTGCAAGTGGCCGACCGTCAGCACCTCGCCCTCGGCCAACACCCGGTTGGGCAGCACGATGCGCGTGCGTTGCATGACCGCCTCGCCCAGCGTGGCCGTCAGGCTCTGCAAGCACTGCGGGCAGCGCGTGTGCATGGCCTCAGCGGTTCCCGCGCTGGCCATGATCGTCAACTGGCCGCGCTGCTGCAGATCAGCAAACGCCGCGTTGGCCAGCACATTTTTGGCATGGGCATGGGTGTTGACCACCCCGATGGGCCGGGCGGCAAACTGGCAATGCAAGGAGGCACGGACACGCCAACCATGGTCGTAGTGAGGGCCAGGGTCGACCACCAGCGCCTCGCCGTTTTGCACGATCACCACGGTGGCCAGTGCGTGGCCCCGGTTCTCGGGGGCAGCTTCACTGGGCTGGGCGGGCACCCAGGCCCACACGCCCGGTACCACGGCGCGCCAGGGGACGGGCGTTAAACGGGCACAGTCCGGCGTCAAGCCCTCACCCCACGCAGGCTGCGCAATGGTCCACCCCAAACACAAGCCGGCCAAAACAAGCCAAGCTCTTGTCATGACCGGGTCCGCTCAAGGCGCATCACCCGAGCCAGGGCCACGTGCAGGGCCGGCTCACTGGCCAGGTGACCTGAATCAGTCCAATGGCCCTGCGCCAACCCGGGCGTCAAGGCGGCCGATTGCGCCAGCCAACGGCGGCTGTTTTGAGGCGGGCAAATGCTGTCAAAACGGCCATGCACCCAATCCGTGGGGGTGTCATGGCGCGCCAGACTGCGCACCGCCTTGTCCAGCGCACCCGGTGGCAAGAAGCCCCGATGACGCAGGTAATGCGCTTGCAAGCGAAATTTTTGTAAACCGCGCCGGTCATCGCGCCCCACACCCGGACGCTGCAGCTCGGCGCACGAACGCCGTTGCTGCTGCCGCAACTTCGCCCAGGCCTGGCGCTGCGCTGCGGGGTGATGGCTGGATGCGGACTGATCAGGGCCCGACGCATGCACAAGACTGCGCCATAACCCGCGCAACGCAGCGCGCTGCTCCAACAAGTTCCAACAGCGCACCACGTGCAGTGTTGCAACACTGGGTGTTGCAAATTGAAGCAGTTGCGACAGGCGGGCGAACAGGCCGGGCCCCCCGGCGCAGCCAGCACGCGGCCAATAAGGATCAGCCCACACCGCACGGTCATGCGCCGGGTGGGGTTGAAGCACCCCCCTGATTTCTGACCAACGCAAGGCAAACGCACCGCGCAACACCAGCCTGGCCACCCGCGTCGGGTGGCACTGGGCATAGCGCAAGGCCAGCACCGTGCCCCAAGAGCCCGCCAATACGTTCCAGCGCGTCAGACCCAAATGTTGGCGCAAGACCTCCAGGTCGGCCACCAATTGGTCGGTGTGGTTGCCCGCAATCCGCCCCCTGGGGCGAGACAAGCCGGCCCCCCGTTGGTCTGGCACGATGACCTGCTGGTCCGTCAGGTCAAAAGGCGCCACCAGCCCCGGGTGGGCGCCACTGCCCGGCCCGCCATGCAACACCAGCCAGGCGGGGCCCGTGGCCACGCCCAAGTGCCGGTACGCCATGCGGGCGTGCCGCGCCGTCGGCACCCAACGCGGCGCGCCCCAGCGCAATGGGGGCTCAGGGACAACGGGTGGGGGAACAGAACTCATCGGCATCGGGCGGCATGGCATTGATTTTGCATTGCGTAAAGAGTGGGTTGGGATACCGATCAGGTGTACCAGTCTGCATCCACAATTCATGCCAACACTAAAGGAGACCTGATATGCAATGGACGACCCCCGCTTTCACCGACATGCGTTTCGGATTTGAAATCACGATGTACATCGCCAACCGCTGATCCAGCGGCTTGGTCGACAAGCGCACGTGTGTTCGGCACGTGCGCTTTTTTTGTCACATAAGGGCACGACATGCGTATCAAAGTTTTAGGATCTGCGGCCGGTGGCGGCTTCCCCCAGTGGAATTGCAACTGCCCTAATTGCGATGGTTTCCGGCGCGGCACCGTACAAGCCCACGCACGCACCCAATCATCTATCGCCGTCAGCGCCAACGATGTGGATTGGCTGCTGGTCAATGCCTCTCCCGATGTACTGGCCCAAATTCGCGCCACGCCTGAGCTGCAACCCGCCCGCGCCCAGCGCGACAGCGGCATTGCCGCCGTGTTGTTGATGGACGCCCAGATTGACCATGTCACGGGCTTGCTGATGCTACGGGAGCGTCCCACCCCCCTGCCGCTGATGGCGACCCCCGAGGTGCTGTCCGACATAGCAGAGGGCTTCCCCATCACGCGCATCCTGTCGCATTACTGCGGCGTTGATGTTTTGCCCCTGCACCCCGATGGCAGTCTCCAGACCCTCCCCGGGCTGGCGGGCATGGCCATCAGGCCGGTCGCGCTGTCGTCAAAACCGCCACCCTACTCGCCGTTTCGCGAGCGCCCGCGCCCCGGTGACAACATTGGCCTGCTGCTGGAAAACCCCGCCAACGGCCAGCGCGTGTTCTACGCCCCGGGGCTGGGCGAGGTCACGCCCGAGCTGCTGGCGCTGATGGCCACCTGCCAGTTGGTGCTGGTCGATGGCACCTTCTGGACCGAGGACGAAATGCAAACCCTGGGGTTGTCCAAAAAAACAGCCGCCCAAATGGGCCATCTGCCGCAAAGCGGACCCTCGGGCATGGTGGCGCAGCTGGACCAACTGCCTGCCGGCGTGCGCAAAATCCTGATTCACATCAACAACACCAACCCCATCCTGCGGGAAGACTCTGCCGAGCGGGCTCTGCTCACCGCGCATGGCATTGAAGTCGCCCACGACGGCATGGACCTGGTTTTTTAATCGCCCCCATGGACATCGCCCAATCCATCGACCCCACCCCCAACGCGCCCGCCTGGGGCCCCACCGAGTTTGAGGCCCAACTGCGCGCCAAGGGCAAGGCTTATCACATCCATCACTCATTCAATGTCCGCCTGAATGGGGGGGATTGCACGCCTGACGAAATACGCTGCTGGGTGGCCAACCGGTTTTATTACCAAATTTGTATCCCCCGCAAAGACGCTGCCATTTTGGCCAACATGCCGGACCGAAGCCAGCGCCGCTTGTGGATCGAACGCATTCTGGACCACGATGGTTATGGCGACTTTGAGGGCTCCGCGTCGGGCGGCATTGAGGCCTGGACGCGACTGGGCGAAGCCGTCGGCTTGTCACGTGACGACTTGTGGTCATTGCAGCGCGTGGCCCCAGCCGTGCGCTTTGCCTGCGATGCCTACGTCAACTTCGCCACCCACGCCCCCTGGCAAGAGGCGGTGTGCTCCTCGTTGACCGAGATGTTCGCCCCCCAGATTCACAAAGACCGTCTGGCCACCTGGCCGGCGCACTACCCCTGGATTGACGCGCAGGGGCTCACCTACTTTCGCAGCCGGATTCCGCTGGCGGGTCGGGATGTCGAACATGGCCTGCAAGTGACGCTAGCGCACTTCACCACGCGCCAGGCCCAGCACCGGGCGTTGGACATCCTGCAATTCAAGCTGGATATTTTGTGGAACATGCTCGACGCGATTGAGAAGGCTTGCCCATGACCACCCCCACCTTGCCCGAACGCCCTCAACTCTCAAAACTGTACCGGCTGCAATTTGAGCAAGTGCAAAACGCCTGGGTGCTGCTGTACCCCGAAGGCATGGTCAAGCTCAATGACAGTGCGGCAGAAATCCTGCGCCGCTGCACCGGTCAGCTCAGTGTGGACGGGATCGTGAACGAGCTGGAAACGCTATTTAACGTGCAAGACCTGGCGCCGCAGGTGCGCGACATGTTGCAGGAAGGAGCGCGCCGTGGCTGGATCATTTGACCTCACCCCGCCGGCCGTGCCGGCACCGGCTGTGGCACCGCCCTTGTGGCTGCTGGCCGAGCTGACCTACCGCTGCCCACTGCACTGCGTGTTTTGCTACAACCCCACCCAGTACGCACGGCTGACCGAAGAAATGACCACCGCGCAGTGGGTGGATGTGATGCAGCAAGCGCGCGCCTTGGGTGCTGTGCAACTGGGCTTTTCGGGCGGTGAACCGCTGGTGCGTGACGACCTTGAAGAACTGGTGCAAGAGGCCCACCGGCTCGGGTTTTACAGCAACCTCATCACCTCCGGCGTAGGCTTGACCGAGGCACGTGCGCAAAAGCTCAAAGACGCCGGGCTGGACCACATTCAACTCTCGTTTCAGGACTCCACCAAGGAACTGAATGATTTTCTGAGCCACACCAAAACTTTCGAGCTGAAGCAGCGGGTGGCCCGGTTGATCAAGCAGCATGACTGGCCCATGGTGATGAACTGTGTGCTGCACCGCCACAACTTGCCGCATGTGGACAAGATCATCGACATGGCCGAGGCGCTGGGCGCTGAGTTTTTGGAATTGGCCAACACGCAGTATTACGGTTGGGCCTGGACCAACCGCGACCACCTCATGCCCACGCATGAACAACTGCAAGAGGCCGAGGCCGTGGTCAACCGCTACCGGGCCAACCCGGCGCACCGCTGCAAGGTGCTGTTTGTGGTGCCGGATTATTTTGAGCAGCGGCCCAAAGCCTGCATGAATGGCTGGGGCTCGGTGTTTTTGGCGGTGGCGCCGGATGGCACGGCACTGCCTTGCCACAACGCCCGCAACCTGCCCGGCCTGGATTTGCCACGCGTGCAAAACCAGCCGCTGGCGGACATCTGGGCGCGCAGCAACGCCTTCAACGCCTACCGGGGCGAGGCCTGGATGAAGCCGCCTTGCCGCGACTGCGACGAGCGCCACAAAGACTTTGGCGGTTGCCGCTGCCAGGCCTTTCAAATCACAGGCGATGCCAGCCAGGCGGACCCGGTGTGCAGCAAGTCACCCCACCACGACAAGGTGGTGGAACTGGTGCGGCGCGCGCCCCAGCAGCGCAGCCACCCGCTGGTGTTTCGCAGCGACGCCTCGTCACGCGAACTCCACCCGCTGGACTGACCCATGGCCTCACCTACGGCCGCCGTGCCGGCGAGCGCGGGCCACCAGAAAATGCTGGGGGCCTGGCTGGTGCGGCACGCGCCGCTGGCCCGCGGGCCAGCGCTGTCGCTGGAGCGCAGCCACCAGGGCTTGTTCTTGTTGTGGCTGGCCTTCATGGGGCTGCTGCTGTTTGCCGCCGTCTTGATGTGGCAGCGCGGGTTGTGGTACCAGTTGGTGCAAGCCGACCCGACGGGCCTGACCATCGTGATCGTGCTGCTGTTCACCGGGGCATCGGTGTGGGTTGGGCACCGCGCGTGGTTGCTGGGGCAACAGCAAATGCGGCTTGACCAATGGCTTCACCAGAGCTCCCCCGCCTTTGACGCCGCCCAGGCCAAATTCTTCTGGAGCGATGAATACCTGCAAGGCTGCGCGCAGCCGGGCAACGACCCCAGCGTGTGCCTGCAAATTTTGTCCGAGCGAGCCCATGGGCCGCACGAAATGGCCTGGTGGCTCAACGGCATTCAACTCAAGCTGGGCTTGCTGGGCAAGGTCATTGGCTTTTCCATCTTGGCGTTGCAACTGGGGCAAATGGACAGTTTTGACCCCAGCCAGTCCGCCCGCCTCCTCAAGAACCTGACCGGTGGCCTGGGCATTGCCCTGCTGACCACCATGACGGGCCTGGCCGGCAATATTTTGCTGGGTCTGCAACTGATGCGGCTGGACCGGTTTGCAGATGCGCTGATGGCCGACACGCTGAGCGCGTCACTGAACCGGACAAACTCTGACCCGGAGGGCTTGCATGGCCATCGGCCGACCGGCGCGTGACACGGAAACTGATCCGTTTTACGACATGTTGTTCAACATGTTGATTGCGTTCGTGTTCTGTTTCGTAGTCGCCATGCTGTCGTTCAACCCTCTGACGCGAAAAGCAGGTGACGTGCCGGCCAAAGCCGAGTTCATCGTGACCATTTCCTGGCCCGACAACAACCCCAATGACATCGACGCCTGGGTGCTGGAACCCACCGGCAAGGTGCTGTGGTTTCGCCAGCGCGATGCCGGCATGCTGCACCTGGACCGCGATGACCGGGGTTCCAAAAACAATTCATTGATCGTCAATGGCCGTGAAATAGCCAACCCAATTCGCCAGGAAATTGTGACTTTGCGTGGCCTGGTGCCCGGTGAGTATGTGGTCAATGCGCACTACTACGAAAGCCGCGACCAGTTGCCCGTGGACGTGTCGGTGGTCGTGGTCAAGGTCAACCCGCAGGCTGAGATTGTCTACAACAGCACGGTCCAGATTCCCGTGCGCGGAGACGAGCGCACGCTGGTGCGATTCACCCTGAATGACCGCGGTGATGTGACTGATTTGAATACCCGTCCCCTGACCGTTGTTGAACGCTCAGGCCTGTGACGCCGCCAGAAGGACCCCATGATTCCCACCGTTACCTCCCAGTTGCTGATGCTTGTGCTGGTGTACGCCTTGCTGGCGTTTTTGCTTGTGTGCCTGTGCCTGGCGACGCGTTGGCCGCTGTGGGTCAAAACCTTGGGCGTGGTACTGGTCAGCGGTTTCTACATGCTGGCGCACAGCACACTGCAAGGCATTGCCGGCTGGCCCAGCGACGATGAGCTGCCACGTCGCTTCATGCTGCTGTCGGCGGTGTTTGACGAACCCAGCCCGGCGCGCAACCACCCGGGCGCCATTTACATCTGGGTTCACCCCATGAAGGACAACCAACTGCTGGCCATGCCCCGCGTGCACCGCTTGCCTTTTGAAAAAGACTTGCAGCGCATTTTGGGCGATGGCGTCAAAAAAGCCCGCGATGGCAACACCCAAATGGGCAGCACCGAACCCAAACGCGGCGCCACCGGCTTGAGCTGGCTGCGACCTGCTGGCGACGACAAAGTGCAAATCAAACTCACCGACATGCCGCGCGCCCAGTTGCCTGAAAAGTAACGATCAACCGAAGCCCCGTCATGCGCAAATCCATGCAATTACCCAAGCTGCGGCCCTGTGCACTGACAGCACTCAGCGGCCTGGTACTGGTCGGCTGCAGCCCGTCGTCCGACCAAGCCTGGCTGCCACTGGACGTGGGCTTGACGCACCACTACACCGTCACCCAAACCAGCGAAGAGCCCATAGAGGCCCAGCACTGGACCCTGAAAATGCTACGCACCGAGCAACGTGACGGCGTCACCGAGTTCATCCGGCATCATTCAGAAGGCGTGGCCTACCACCTGGTGGCCGATGCGCAAGGGGTTAAACGAGTCGCCACACGGCTGGACACCGACACCGAACCACAGCCTGACAAAGAGCCCCGTTGGGTATTGAAAATGCCCTACGTGGTGGGTACCGAATGGAGCACGCCCACCGTGCCGTACCTGATCAACCGGCGCAACGAATACCCCAAAGAACTGAAGAACACCCACAGCGCCCTCATGACCTGGCGCATTGAAGCGCTGGATGATGAGGTCAAAACTGAGGCGGGGAGTTTCAAGTCCTGCATGCGCGTGCAGGGTCAGGCACAACTCAACCTTTACACCGACCCTGTCAACGGCTTCACCGATGTGCCGCTGATCAGCCGCGAGTGGTACTGCAAGGGCGTAGGCTTGGTGAAATTTGAACGGGAAGAAAAAATAGCATCCACCTTTTTGCTCGGTGGAACCCTGAAGGCCGAGTTGACCGACTGGGCACGCTAACCCGCTGACTGAGTCACCGGGCGTGACCCGTCGGGTTGGTCAGATCACTTCAGCGACAGGATCCAGTAGACGACCTGCCGGGCATCCCGCTCGGTGATGGCCACCGCATTGGGCGGCATGGCGATACCGCTGGCCTTGTTCTTCCAGTGACTGGCATAGGGGTTGGAACCCTCCAGAACGATGCGCGTCAGAAAGTCAGCCGCGCCCGGCTTACCCTTGTACTGTTGTGCGACGTCTTCCCAGGCAGGACCAATCGGTAAACCCGCGTCCTTGGAGTCCTGATGCTTCAGACTATGGCAGGTAAAGCAACCCGCGCCGTTGGCAACTTTTTTGGCAGCATCGTCAATCGACTGGTCCGCCATGGCGTTGGCGGACGCCAACATGAGCAGACCGGTCAGGCCGGCAAGGAGTGGACGATGAATCATGGTGATGGACCTCGGGTGGTTAAAAATAGGAACGGCTTGAACGGGGCTCAAGGCTTGTGTGACAACACCCAGGTGGAAAGCTCCTTCAGCTCGCTGGCGCTGAGGCTGGGGTGGGCCGGCATGGGAATACGACCCCACTTGCCGCGTGAGCCGTTTTTGATACTTTGGGCCAGGGTGTCAACCGCGTCCTTGTCGCCGGCGTATTTGGCGCTGATGGCCTGAAACGCAGGGCCGACGATTTTTTCAGCTGCCGCGTGGCAGGAGGTGCAGCCGCTGGCGCGGGCTAATTCAGCCGTGGCGGCAAGTTGATCGGCCATGGCACTGGAACAACCCAGCGCACTTACAAGGGCCATCGACAAAAAAA